>NZ_SMJY01000324.1:0-3666 GCF_004348355.1 Micromonospora sp. KC721
AAACGTCAGCCGGGGTCGGCGGCCGGCTCCTGGCTTGCGGACACGTTCGCGGGTGCGGCGGGTGCGCAGCCGGTCCTCGCGGGCCGCGGCCCAGGCGGGTTGGAGTTCGGTCAACAGCAGGCCCAGGCGGTTGCGGCTGAGGCCGGTGAAGGCACAATGAGCGAAGGCCGCGCGGATGGCTTTGATCGACACAATCAGACATCTGCGCGGTCGTCTATGTCAGGGTCAAGCCGCCACACCGACCGGCTCTACTGTGCACAAGGTCGTTAGGGTGTGGCGCTGTCGACACCTGGTCCTTATCCGACGGAGGCATTTGGGATGACCGCCCCTGATCCCACTCACATGGTCAAATACTGCCGCGACGTGCTGCCCAGCATGCTGACTGAAGCATGCGACGTGGACGAGGATCTGGCCCATCGTATCGGCGACGACGTGTTGCAGCGGGCTGAGGCGCTGGCGGCTCTGCCGCAGCGTGAGCAGGACGTGTTGATCGCGCCGTTCGTCGAGGAGGTGTTCGACCACGAGCCGCTGGCGTCACCGCTGGATCTGAGGGCCAAGGTCACCCTCGTGGTGCGAAACAGCCTGCTCGAGCAGGCACACCACGACGGCCCGCTTGGCAGCGGAATCATCCCGGCGACGGAGTACGCGGCCGGCCCGCTGTCGCATCTGCTGGCCGCGCGCCGCCGCCAGCCCATCGCCGCTCAGGATCCGAACCCTTTCGCCGGGCTGGCGGGGCGCTATCCGCGTGCGTGGGCGTGTCTGGACGCGCTGACCGACACCTTCGCCGCAGGTGGCCGCGGTCCACTGCGCCTACCTTCGGCACCCACGCCCAGCCTGCCTTCCGGCCATGAGGTAGTCACGGCACCACGGTCCGACGACGGCACGATGACCGTGTTCAGCGCGATCGACCCGCGCTTCGACCAGGGCCTGGTGGACCTGCTCGGGAAGGCCGCCGAAGGCGATTTCGTACTGTGCACGTCGGCGCTCAGCCGATACTCGCGCAACAGCGAGAAGCTGCACCGCATCCTCGAATTCCTTCTCGCGCACAGGGCCACAATCCTGACCACCAACTATTTGATCCGCCACACCGACGTCTGGGTCCGCCGCGGCGCGCTCGTCAAACCAGACAGCCACAAGCCCTTCGCCGGCGTGCTCGACACCCAGGGACTGGCCGGCACTCACCGGAAGATAGCCGAGAGCGTCGCCGCGCAGCGGGGCCTGCGCTGACTCCATCAGGCGGTTGCGCGTCGGCTTCAACACGTCATTGATCAGCTTCGGATGCCGACGTTTTCGGAGTTAATCGAAGGGGTTGCAGCTAACCGCTAAGGCCTGCAAGAGCGGTGGCAACGACCCGGCCCGGGAGCACCGTCGTCATGCGTCACTGACCTCGGCTTCGGCGGTGGCGGTCGCCTTGGCGACGATGGGATCCGGATGTCACCCAGCCATGGCAAGCAGCTCGTGAGCGACCGATGCCGCGACCAAGAGCCGTTGCGTCGATTGCTGCATCGCCGGGAACCACACGGGCTGCTGCTCACGGAGGGCCCTGCGCCGCTTGAACGCCGGGCAAGCCGCACCAGGAAGACGTACGTCTCCGACGTGGCAGATCAAGGACACCTCTTATCGTCGGAGCTTCCGCAAGTTTGCATCCATCGGCCATGATGGACGTCGTGCCCAAACGACAGTTGACCGCCTGCGCGCTCCTTCTGATGATCGTTGTCTCACTAGTAATGATCTTTAGCGGTAGCCTCGACGGCGCGGCAGCGTGGGCAAACATCATCGCGTTACCGGTAGCGGTCGCCGGTGTGATCTTGACGATTCGAAGCGCCAGCGGCTCGGCGTCCTCGTCTAGCGCTCAGGATCGCGACAGCTTGAGCGGCCCGGCGAAGTCGGGCAGAGCTAGCCCTGTGGTCAACCAGGTCGGGTTCAGTGGCGGGCGTCAGGCAAACGTCGCGGGCGACTACTTCGAGCGAGGCCATGATGACCGCGAGGGCAGGTGAGCGTGGTAGATCGGCAAACTGGCTTTGGTGGCGAACGTCAGGCCAACGTCAAGGGGTCCTACTACGAAGGGAACGTCGATAAGAGCACCCACACGCATCACCATCGCCACTACGCACCCAGGGCTAATGTCGACCTCAGGGAAGATGAGGCAACGAAGTCTGGCTCGGGAAGTGGCGCGGCAGCAGCCGCGGGTGGGGGTGGACTGGGCGTAGTCGTCGTTCTTGCTGTCTTGGGCTACTTCATCTTCGGCGGAAATGAGCCGTTCCCGGCGACGTCAGATCCCTGGCCGGCCGAGGTGAAGCAGGAGGCCGTGGTCGCCGCCGCAGGTGGCTGGCTCGACAAATGCGCGAAGTCACCGTCTGCAACCCCGGCCAATTGCCCGCAATCCATCGTCGAGACCTCGGACGTCTCCAAGGTCCGTTGGGCCTTCTTCGGCAACCCTCTGGAAGCTGCGGTCATTCACTACACCGAAGCGGAGAGCCGGTTCGACATGCTAGGGACCGTCATGGTGACGGCGGACTACACCGCCTCCAAAGAGCTACGCCGGGTCGTGACGCCAGCGAAGTACTGGGCCAAGGTGAAGTGGGTCGATGGGAGGCTTGACGTCCAGGAAATCAAGGAGCACTCGGCCATAGGCGACCCCGATGTAGTGAAGCAGGATCCCAAGGTGCCTTGGGATCTGGTCGCCGCAAAACTGAGCGACGCGTTCACACGATGCGTGCGAGACGCCAAGTCGGCTATGCCGGCTGGCTGCCCCGAATGGAGTCCGCCGTCGGGCGCCGAGAAGATCAAATGGTCTTCTACGGGCGATCCACTCCTGACCGCTCGCGCTACCTTCGATCCGAAGTTCGCGATCTACCGCGTCAAGGGCACTTACGAGTTGGCCGTGCGCTATACCTGGCTCGGGGCCACGAAGACCGACACTCGAAATCCCACCTATGAGGCTTGGATAGCTCCGACAGCGGCAGGGCCAGTCGTACTCCAGATCAAGGACACGACCACGGTCTAGGCCTGATCGTCATCGATGCGCTTGAACGACGACTCGTTCGATGCCTGGCCGACGATAGCCTCCACCGGTGCAGACGTAGCGAGTGGATGGGGTTGGCCGGTAAGAGCGGCCAGCGCGGTAGCGACGGCGTGCAGATCGGCTTTGATGTAGGTGGTGGTAGCGGGTCCGCTTCTGTCGGTGTGCCCGGCGTAGGCGCGGGCGACGGCGTAGCCGAAGTGCCGCTCGACCCAGGTTAGGGTGGTGTGGCGCAGCCAATGGATGGAGATGCCTTGGACGGCGACCCACGGCAACTGCCGGCCGATGCGTTTCCACATCAGGTCGTAGCGCCGATAAGTGGCAGGTTGGCCGTTGCGGTAGCGCAGCAGGGCATCGGTCGGGAGGACGGCGCCGCGGGCTCGGGCGTGGTCGTTCAGTCGGCTGGCGAGCATCGGTGTGATGGGCTGCCAGCGTTGCGTGCCGCCCTTCTCGCGGAGCCGGATGAGCGCATGGTCGGTGTCCAGGTCGGTCAGTCGTAGCGCGAGGGCGCCGCCGCGTCGGCAGGCCGTTTCGGTGTGCAGGCGCAGCAGTAGAGCTTCGAGCACGATGTCTTTGCCGCCGTTGCGGGCGGCGGCGTTGATGTCGGACAGTTCGTCGGGGGTCAGGGCGCGGCGGGTGTTGGG
>NZ_SMJY01000325.1:0-3603 GCF_004348355.1 Micromonospora sp. KC721
GCTCGGCGGCGGGGACGTGGGCGGGGCGCTGCCGTCGAGGCCGAAGAACCGGATCGCCTGGCTCGCGTCCACCGGCAGGTTGTGTCCGACGCCCTGCATGCTGATCGCCTCGATGGGGGCGGTGCCGCCGCTGCCGCCGTACCGGGTGCGGGTGTAGGTGGACTGCGGCCGGTCGGTGTAGGTCGGGGTCTGGCTCAGCCCGTGCACGTTGGTCCACTGCTTGATGGCCTCGGTGAAGTTCTGGTAGCGCAGCACGTCGTCGTTGGTGCCGTGCCACAGCTGCATCCGGGGCCGCTTGCCGGTGTACCCCGGGTACGCGTTGCGGACCAGGTCACCCCACTGCTGCGGGGTCCTGACGATCTGGCCGTTGGCGCACTCGCTGTTCCACTCCGAGCCGTTCGTGGTGGCGAAGCAGCCGAACGGGACGCCGGAGTAGGCGGAGCCGGCGGCGAACACGTCCGGATAGAGCCCGAGCAGCACGTTGGTCATCATCGCGCCGGACGAGATTCCGGTGGCGAAGATCCGGTCGCCGTCCACCGGGTACCGTGCCCGCACGTAGTCGATCATCGACTTGATCCCGACCGGATCGCTGCCTCCGTCGCGGCGCAGCGCCTGCGGCGAGGCCACGTCGAAGCACTTGCTGCTGCGGGTCACCGACGGGTAGATCACGATGTAGCCGTACCGGTCGGCCAGGGACGCGAACTGGGTGCCCGAGTACATGGCCGGTCCGGAGCCGGTGCAGTAGTGCACCGCCACCACCAGCGCGGGGCGTGGGGCGACCCGGTCCGGCACGTACAGGTACATCTGCAGGTTGCTGGGATTGGCGCCGAAGTTCGACACCTGGGTCAGGGTGGCCGCCGACGCCGGGCTGGGGACCGACACGGCCGCCAGGGCCGTCAGCGCGCCGGCTGCCAGGGCGGTGCCGAGCAGTCTGAGCTTCGCTCTCATTGGGGGAGTCCTCCGGAAGGGCCGATGGGGACGGATATGCCGATCGAGGCTGCCCGGCGCCCGATCGTGCCCGGCTCAGGACATCCACAGTAGTGGATGCGGCGGATGGTCTGGCAAGGACGGACGCCGGCCCGGTCCGCGACCCGTGGGCAACCCACCGAGCCCACCGGCGGCGGGAACCGGGGCATTGATCCCGACCGGCATCCTGAGAGGGGGGACCGGCCACCCCGGGCCGGCAGTGGCGCCGCCCGGCCGCGTCGATCCGGCATCCGCCGGACCGCGTTGCACCGGCACCACCGGGCCGGGCCGGGCCGGGCCGCGACGAGCGGGGCGGCCCGGCCCGGCGACCGGAAGCCCGAGGCAGAGGGGGCGAGCAGTGGAACAGGCCGACAGGTCCGCCGTGGGCGCGGTGTGGCGTGAGCATCGGCGGTGGTCGTTCGCCGCGGGCAACACCAAGCGGAGCATCACGTTCTGGCGTACCGCGGCCCTCGCGGCGTCGGTGTGCGGTGCGGTCCTGACCACCGCGGCGGTCCAGGTGGGGCTGGGCGGCGTGCCGGGTCGCGCGCTGGCGACCGCCGGCGCCGTCGCCCTCGCCCTGGCCCCGGTGGTACGGGTCGCGCGCCTGGGACCGGACCGGATCGAGGCGTGGACGAGAGTCCGTGCCGCCAGCGAGGCGCTGAAGGCGCAGGTCTACCTCTTCCTCACCGGTGCGCAGCCGTACGACGGGCCGGACCGTGCCCCTCGTCTGCGGGCCCGCGCCACAGCCGTCGCCGACGACGTGGCCGACCTCGCCGGGATGACGCTCGGCACGCCCGACCTCGACATCCCGGTCCCGCCGGTCGGTGACGTGGCCGGCTACCTCGCCCACCGGCTCCGCCCGCAGATCGACGGCTACTACCGTGCCGGCGCGGCTCGACAGCAACGCCTGATGGTGCGGTTCCGCAGCGCGGAGTTCGCGATCGCCGCCGTCGGTGCCGTGCTCGGCGCGCTCGCCGCCACCACCGGGGCCGGTGGGGTCGGCGTCTGGGTCTCGGCGGTGACGGTGGTCGGCGCGTCCGTCACGGCGCACATCGCCGCCGCCAGGTACGAGCACCTCGTCGTGTCGTACCTGGCGACCGCGCGGCGGCTGGCCGCCCTGCTGGAGGAGTGGGAGGCGACGGCCGACCGCTCGCCGGCCGCCGCCGCGGCGTTCGTCAGCGCGTGTGAGGAGGTCATCTCCCGAGAGAACGAGAGCTGGCTGGCCGCGTGGACCCACGACCGGGAGCCGGGCTGACCGCCCTGCCGGTCAGGTGGGGCGGTACTCGACCTCGGGACGGCCGGGAGTGCCGTAGCGAGGACTGCGGTCCGCCCGGCCGGTGTCGGCCAGGTGCTCCAGGTAGCGTCGGGCGGTGACCCGGGACATCCCCGTCCGCTCGGCCACCTCGGACGCCGACTGGCCGGGCCGGGTGCGCAGCGCGTCCAGCACCGCGTCGAGGGTCGCCGCGACCAGTCCCTTCGGCAGGGTGTCCGGCGCGGTGCCGCGCAGGGTGGCGAACATCCGGTCCACCTCGTGCTGCGCCGCCACCGCGCCGCCGGCCGACGCCTGCGCCCGGTACGCCGCGTACCGCTCCAGCTTGTCGCGGAACGCGGCGAACGTGAACGGCTTGAGCAGGTAGTGGGTGACGCCGAGGGCGACCGCCGCGCGTACCATGCTCAGGTCCCGGGCGGAGGTGACCGCGAGTACGTCGGCGGTGCTGCCGGCGGCCCGCATCGTCCGGCACACCTCCAGCCCGTGCATGTCGGGCAGGTGGAAGTCGAGCAGCACCAGGTCCACCCGGTCGTCCGAGCGCAGCACCGCCATCGCCTCCCGCGCGGTGCGTGCCACCGCCACCACCCGGAACCCGGGGATCCGTTCGGTGTACGCGCGGTGCGCCTGCGCGATCAGCTCCTCGTCCTCGACGACCAGCACCCGGATCTCGTCGCTCACGTGCGTGCCCCGATCGGGAGCCGGATCCGGAACACGCTGCCGCCCTCGGCGGCAGCGTCCACCTCGTATCGCCCGCCGTGTCGGGCGATGACCTGGCCGACCAGCGCCAACCCCAGGCCCCGGCCGGGCCGCTTGGTCGACCAGCCGCGGCGGAACGCGTCGGCCACCTGTTCCGGCGGCAGTCCCGGGCCACTGTCGCCCACCTCGACGAGCACCTCGCCGTCGGTCTCGGTCACCCGGACCCGGACCCGCCGGGGTGGGGCCGCCACGGCGACCGCCTCCAGGGCGTTGTCGACCAGGTTGCCCACGACCGTGAGCAGGTCGGTGGTGGGCAGGGCACCCACGTGCAGCCGGGAGTCCGGGTCCACGGTCAACTCCACGCCCCGCTCGGCGGCCTGGGCGGACTTGCCGAGCAGCAGCGCGGCCAGCGCCGGTTCGGCGATCGCCCCGACCACCTCGTCGGTGAGCCGCTGGGCCAGGGCCAACTCCTCGGTGGCCAGCCGCACCGCCTCGTCGGAGCGGCCCAACTCGACCAGGGTGAGCACGGTGTGCAGGCGGTTGGCGGCCTCGTGCGCCTGGGCGCGCAGCGCCTCGGTGAGCCCGCGTACCGAGTCCAGTTCGCTGCTGAGCGCACGCAGCTCGGTGTGGTCGCGCAGGGTGAGCACGCCTGGCTCGTATACACAGCTGAC
>NZ_SMJY01000326.1:0-3530 GCF_004348355.1 Micromonospora sp. KC721
CTGGACGCCCGTGGCCCCACCGCCGCCGTACCGGCCTCCGGCGTCACCGGCTGCCGCCCCGGCGCCGGCTGCGGGGTCCGGGCCGGACCGGCCGCCGGTCCCGGTGAAGATCCTCATCGCCGGAGGCTTCGGGGTCGGTAAGACCACCACGGTCGGCGCGATCTCCGAGATCGCCCCGCTGACCACCGAGGCGGAGATGACCAGCGCCGGCATCGGATTGGACGATCCGGGCGGCGTGAGCACGAAGTCCACCACCACCGTGGCGCTGGACTTCGGCTGCGTCACCATCGACCGCAGTCTGAAGCTCTACCTGTTCGGCACACCCGGCCAGAACCGGTTCGGCTTCATGTGGGACGACCTGGCCCGGGGCGCACTCGGCGCACTCGTGGTCGCGGACAGCTCCCGGCTGGACGACTGCTACCCGGCGATCGACTACTTCGAGCGGTCCGGGTTGCCGTTCGCGGTCGGCGTCAACGCCTTCGACGGCCGGCTCGCCCACGACCTGGACGTCATCCGCTGGGCGCTGGCCATCGGCGACCACGTGCCGCTGGTCCGGTTCGACGCCCGGGACCGACTGTCGGTACGGGACGCCCTCCTGGTCGTCCTGGACCGGGCGCTGGACCGCGCGACCAGGGAGCAGGGCGGCTGAACCATTCGCCGCCGCGACCCGTTCTCCAGCAGAGAGGGGGACGCGATGAGAAGTGGTCTGGACGAGACACTGGCCCGGATGGCCCGCCGGGAGGAGGCGCTGCGCCGCCGGGCGGGGGACCCGGGCGACGAATCGGGCCGTCATGCGTCCCCCGCCGCCTTCCCGGCATCGGCGCCGGACGGGCGTACAGCCCGACCCGGGTGGGGCGACCCGACCGGCAACGGTCGGCCGAGCCTCGATCGGGATCCGGTGCGGGATGCCGTCGAGGCGGTGCGCCGTGTGGTGGACGCCCACCCGGGTCTCTCCGTGGCGTTGCGGGTCGAGCACGAGGGACGGACGTTCCCGCTGCGGGTCGAGTGGACGGCGACCGGAGCGACGGTCGGCCCGGACAACCCGGTCACGCCCCCAACGGCCCGACCGACGTCGGACCGGCGGACGGTGCCCGACTGGACGCCCGCCCCGGACCGGCCCACCGGCGACCCGGCGGCCCGACTGGCCGAGATGATCCGTCGTAATCCGTCGCTGCTGACCGGTGACCGGTGACGGGGCGAGGGACGCCCTGGCCAGCTAGGGTCGGACGGTGGCCGAACCGGAGCTGATCCTCACCGCGCATCTGCGGCCCGCCGCGCTGGACGCCCGACGGGGCATCGTCCGGCTGCACCCGGAGGTGCTGACCGCGCTCGCGCTGCGCCCCGGTGACCCGGTGCGGCTGACCGGCCGTCGGGTGACCGCCGGGATCGTCGCGCCCGCCGAGCCGGGTGCGAACGCCCGGCTGCTCTACGCCGACGACCTGGTCATGGGCAATCTGGGGCTGCGCGACGGCGGGCAGGTGAGCGTCTGCGCCGTCCCGGTGGTACCGGCGCGGCGGGTGACCCTGACCGGTCCGGTGCCGATCGTCGCGGCGGTGGCGCCGGAGATGCTCCGGTTGGCCCTGCTCGGCAAGATGGTCACCGTCGGCGACGACGTCTCCCTGCTGCCGCAGGACGTACTTCCCGACGCCCCGGTACGCGCCCTGGTGGAGGCCGCCCGGCGCAGCCTGGCCAACACCGTCGGGTACGCCTGGACCAGCACCCTGATCACCGTGGTCGACGCCGAGCCGGCCGACGGCGCGCTGGTCACCATGGGCACCACGGTCGGTTGGCAGCACGGCCCCGTCACCCACGGCTCCGCCGGCCCGGTGGCCGGTGGTGACGCGCCGGGCGTGGGCAACAGGTCGAACGCAGGTGGCAGGACGGACGGCGGACAGGTCGCGGCTGCCCGGGCCGGCACCACCGGCGGACCGAAGCCGGCCGGGGCGGACGCGGAGCCGGCCGGGGCGGAGCAGGACGCGCCGCGGGTGGACGAACTGCCCGGGCTCCGCGCCCAGGCCGAGCAGTTGACCGAACTACTCGACCTCGGCTTCCACCACCGTAAGGTGCTGGACCGCCTGGGCACCGGCGTCTCGCTGGGCGTACTGGTCAGCGGGCCGGCCGGGTCGGGCAAGTCGGCACTGGTCCGGGCCGTCGCCGCGGCCGTCGGCGCCCGGGTACGCCGGCTCTGGGCTCCCGAGCTGGCCGCGCTCGCCCCCGACGCGGCGGCCCGCCGGCTGCGCGAATCAGCCGCCGAGGTGCGCGCCGCAGGGCCGGCGGTGCTGCTGGTCACCGACGTGGAGGCGCTGGCCCCGGCCGAGGACGCCGGCCCGGTGGCCACCGTGTTCCTGCAGGTGCTGGCCGAGACCGTCCGGTCCGGGGCGGCCGTGGTCTGCACCACCTCCCGACCCGAGTCGGTCGACTCCGCCCTGCACGCCCCGGACCTGCTCTCCCTGCGGATCACCGTGCCGCTGCCCGACCCGGCGCTGCGCCGCGAGCAACTGACCGTGCTGACCCGGCAGGTGCCGCTGGCCGAGGACGTACGTCTCGACGAGGTGGCCGGGCGTACCCCGGGATTCGTGGCGGCGGACCTGGCCGCGCTGGTACGGGAGGCCGGGGTACGCGCGGCGCTGCGACAGAAGTCGGCGCGCACGCCGACGGTGGCGATGGCCGACTTCACCGCCGCGCTGGAGGTGGTCCGGCCGACCTCGATGGCCGCCTCCACATTGGAGCTGGCCTCGGTCACCCTGGACGACGTCGGCGACCTGGTCGAGGTGAAACAGACCCTCACCGAGTCGGTGCTGTGGCCGCTGACCTACCCGGACACCTTCGCCCGGCTGGGCGTGCAACCGCCCCGGGGCGTACTCCTCTACGGCCCGCCGGGCTGCGGCAAGACCTATCTGGTGACCGCGCTGGCCGGTTCCGGCCGGGCGAACGTGCTGTCGGTCAAGGGCGCGGAGCTGCTCTCCAAGTGGGTCGGCGAGAGCGAACGGGCCGTCCGGGAACTGTTCCGCCGGGCCCGTGAGGCCGCACCCACGCTGGTCTTCCTCGACGAGGTGGATGCCCTGGCCCCGGTACGCGGCCAGTCGAGCGACGGGGGCACGACCGATCGCGTCGTCGCGGCGCTGCTGACCGAGTTGGACGGAATCGAGGCGCTGCGCAACGTGGTCGTGGTCGGCGCGACCAACCGTCCGGACCTGGTGGACCGGGCGCTGCTGCGCCCCGGCCGGCTGGAACGCCTGGTCCACGTGCCGCCGCCGGACGGACCGGCCCGGGCGGAGATCCTGCGCGCCGCGTCCCGGACCGTGCCGCTCGCCGAGGACGTCGACCTGGCCGCGCTCGGCGAGGAACTGGCCGGCTTCTCGGCGGCGGACTGCGCGGCGCTGATCCGCGAGGCGGCGCTGGCCGCCATGCGTGAGTCGCTGACCGCGTCCACGGTCACCGCCGCCCACGTGGCCACCGCCCGCGGACGCGTCCGCCCCTCCCTCGACCCCACCCAGGTCGCCTGGCTGGCCACCTACGCCGACAAACAC
>NZ_SMJY01000327.1:0-3497 GCF_004348355.1 Micromonospora sp. KC721
GTGACACAGCTCACCCCCCTCATCCAGGCGTCGATCATGAAGTTGACGGGCGACCTGCTCGGCTCTCCGGCAATCAACTTCATGATCAACGCGGCGGGAATGGGCGGGGCCGGGCGCTGGCGGGACGAGGGCTGGCGGGATGTGCGGGCGAACCAGGGCGTCAGGAGGGGGTGCTCAGGGCTGCCCTGATGTGTGCGATCGCGGCTGCCTCGGCCGGCGAGACTCCCCCGTCCGCGCGCGCGACCCGGTCCGCGGCGGCAAGCACCACGTCCTGATACACCGCGACCTCGTCGGGTGACTTCGCGCGCAACACGTCGATTCCGCGACGCAGGGCGGGCAGCACCACCGACTCGATCGCCGCGGGCGATTCCTGGGGCAGCCGGGGCAACGGCCCGGTGGTGAGCGCCGTTCTCACCACCCCGCTGGTCGCACCCAGCACACCGGAGGCCGCGAAGCTCTCCCGGATCATCGCGAAGATGCCCGGATCGGCGTTCGACACCAGATAGACGGCACCGAAAGCGCCCGTCTTGAGGACCGACAACTCCTCGTCCGTCAGTCGCTGCTCCATCATCACGGAGTGTAGACGTACGGGGTCGTGGTGGTGACCGGCACGAAGCCGAGTCGCTGGAGGATCGGCCGGCTGTTCTCCGAGGCGTCCACCTGGAGCAACGTCTTCCCACGCTGCGCGGCCAGCCGGGCCCGGTACGTGACCAGCCCCCGGTAGATGCCCTGGCGTCGCCACCGACGCAGCGTCGAACCGCCCCAGAGTCCGGCGAAGCCGGTGTTCGCCACGTAACGAACCCATCCGGCACTGACCACGACGCCGTCGGCCTCCGCCACCACGACCGTGATCGACTGCGGGTCGGCGGCGATCTCCTTCGCCAAGCCGCTGACGAGGTGGCTCCGGTCCGAGCCCCAGACCTCCTCCTCCATCCCGGCGATCCGCTCCAGGTCCTCTCGGCTGGTGACCTCGCGCAGGCGTACCCCTTCCGGCAGGACCGGGACGGCCGCCGCCAGCGGCGCGACCGGCCCGACCAGGACGGTCTCCCGGTCCTCCGGCACGAAACCGGCGGCCCGCAGCCGTTCGGCGAGGTCGGCCGGCTCGTCGTGTTCGTTGAGCTTCCACTCGACGCCCTCCCCGCGCCGCCGGAAGAACTCGACCTGGCGGGCGATCAACGCGTCCAGTTCCACGCCGGCGAGCCCGTCCAGGGTGCGGTACGTGAGGAAACCCCGCTGGTCCAGGCCGAGAATCCGTACCAGGGGTCCGTCCCGCTCGACGGTCACCCCGGCGGGCACCGGATCGGGGATCTCCGGACGGAGTTGGGCGTCGTAGGCGGCGCGCAGCGTGCTGGCGTCAAGATCGGTCATCCGCCCAGGCTATGCCGGACGTAAAGCGGATAATCGGCACCGTGCGCGAGGTGATCAGGCGGTGGTTCGACCCGTCCGAGGTCAAGCGGGTGGGCACCACCCCCGACTACCGCTTCTCCCTGGCCAACGAACGGACGTTTTTGGCCTGGCTGCGGACCGGGCTGGCGTTGATCGCCGGCGGGCTGGCCGCCGCCCAGTTTCTGCCGCCGCTGCCGCTGCGGCACCTGCGGGAGGCGATCGCCGTCGCGCTGCTGCTGCTCGGCGCCACCGTCGCGATTCGCGCGGTGGACCACTGGGCGCGTACGGAGCGGGCCATCCGGCTCGGCGAGGAACTGCCTGTGTCCCGTTTCCCGGCCGTACTGGCCCTGCTCGTGGCGCTCGGGGCGCTGCTACTGCTGGGCGCGGTGCTGGTGAAGGGCCTCGGCGGCCGATGACCCGGGATCCGGGGCGGCAACCCGAGCGCACCCGCCTGGCGTGGCGGCGGACCGGCCTGACCATGACCGTGGTGGCCGGGCTGGCGCTCCGGCTGGCCCTGACCGGCGGAGTCACCGGGGCGGTGCTGGCCGTGGCTGTGGTGCTGCTCTGGGCCGGTGCGCTGGTGGCGCTCTGGGGACGGGCCGCCGGCCGCGGGCCGCTGGGCGTGGACACCCGCAGTCTGCCGTCGGTCGCGCTGGCTACCGCCGGGGTGGCGCTGCTGTCCGTACCCCTGGTGCTGCGCGGCGTGTGGTGAACGCGCCGGCGTGGGCCATCATGGGGACATGGTCCGGCTGTCCATCCTGCTCTTCCTGGCGACGACCGTGCTCGCGGTCTGCGCGCTGATCAGTTGCCTCTCCGCCGAGGAGGATCAGGTACGGCGGTTGCCCCGCGTCGTCTGGGTGCCGCTCATCCTCTTCGTGCCGCTGGTCGGGTCGATCGCCTGGTTCCTCGCCGGGCGACCGGTCGCGGCGGGGCCGGGTGGCCGCGACCGGCACCCACCGCTGGCCCCCGACGACGACGCCGAGTTCCTCCGGTCCATCGCCGAGCGGTCCCGTCGCGACGACGCGGAACTGTTCCGCCGGTGGGAGGAGGATCTCCGCCGCCGCGAGGACGACCTGCGCCGCCGCGAGCACGACGACGACGCGCCCCGCCGCGAGGACGGCCCGCCCCGCGAGGGCGACCGCCCGGAGGTCTGACGCCGGGACCGGTCCGCCGCGTCACGCCGACGCAGTGCCGGGTGAGAGACGCCATGTCGGGGAAGGCCTGTGGCGGCTGGACCGGGGGGTGGACCGCCGAACGGCACCGACCGGCAGGCGAGCCGCCGGTCGGTGCCGTTCGGGTCACACCCGTCGCCGGAGCGCCCGCACGGCGAGCGGGGCGAAGACGGCGGCTAGGCCGACCGCCCAGAGCAGGGTCTGTGCCACCGGGCCGGCGACCGGACCGGTGACCAACAGGCCACGCAGGGCGTCCGCGACGATGGTGACCGGGTTGATCTCCACCCAGTGCTGGAGCCAGCCGGGCATCCGCTCGGTGGGCACGAAGATGTTGCTGGTGAAGGTGAGCGGGAAGATCACCATGAAGCCGAAGATCTGCACCTTCTCCGGCTCGTTGACCATCACCCCGACCAGCACCGAGATCCATGACGCGGCGAGGGTGAAGGCCAGCAGCAGAGCGAAGGCCGCGAGCACACCGAGCAGGCCGTTGCCGACCCGGAACCCGAGGATCATGCCCACCGCCAGCAGCAGAGCGATCGACCATGCCTGCTTGACCGTGTCGGCGAGGATCCGCCCGGCCAGCGGCGCCCACCGGGCGATCGGCAGGGCCCGCAACCGGTCGAAGACGCCCCTGGTCAGATCCTGGTTGAGGCCGAACCCGGTGGTCATCGTGGCGAACAGGGCGTTCTGCACCATGATGCCGGGGAGCATGAAGCGCAGGTAGTCGCCGGACGAGCCGGCGATCGCGGTGCCGAAGACGTACGTGAAGAGCAGCACGAACATGACCGGCTGGATGCTCAGATCGAGCAGTTCCATCGGGTTGTGCTTGATCTGCACCAGGCTTCGCCAGGACAGGGTGGCGGTGTGGCGCAGCCCGGCGATGACGCCCAGGCGGCGAGCCGGAGCGGGCAGGGCGGCGGGTGTCTCTTATACACAACT
>NZ_SMJY01000328.1:0-3430 GCF_004348355.1 Micromonospora sp. KC721
CGCCCACCGCGTCGGTAACACCACGGCCGTCAGCATCGAAGAAGGCTCCTCGTGAACGGCATCGGCGTCATCAACGCCACTGGCCAGCCGGCGGTCGCCAGTAGTTTCCACACCCTGGTCGTGCAGCCGACCAGCTTCTGCAACCTCGACTGCACCTACTGCTACCTGCCCGATCGTAGATCCCGCCGACTGATGGAAGTTGCGGTCGCGCAGGCGTGCGCGGAGTCGATCGCCCAGCAGAACAGCGGTCATCCGGTGAGCGTCGTGTGGCACGGGGGCGAACCCACCGCCACACCCATCGGGCTGTTCCGGGAGCTGCTGGCCCCGTTCGACGAGCTGCGGTGTGCGGGGATGGCGCGTCATGAGATCCAGACGAACGCGACGCTGATCAACCGACAGTGGTGCGAGCTGTTCACCGCTTACGGGTTCGAGGTCGGAGTCAGCATCGACGGACCGGGCGCGTTGAACCGAAACCGCTTCGACCGGGCCGGCAACCCGACGGACACCAGAACCCGGCGCGGGATGCAGACCCTGGCCGACGCGGGGCTGGCCTACTCGGTGATCTGTGTTGTCACACCGGAGACCATCGACCACGCCGAAGCCCTCGTCGACTTCTTCACCGGCCTGCCTGGCTGCGAGTCGGTGGGCTTCAACATCGAAGAGCAGGAGGGCGCCGATCGGGCACCGGTGTCGGAGGACGCCGCTTACCGGTTTTGGCAGCGCCTCATCGAACGTCGCGTCGGCGGCAGCCCGCTGCGGATCCGCGACCTCGATCGCTTGGCCGACTATCTCGCCGCGATCCGCGCTGGGCACGTCGACCACGCCCCGTACGAGCCGATCCCGACCGTCTCCTGGGATGGGCAGGTGGTGCTGCTGTCACCGGAGCTACTCGGCATCACCGACTCGCGATACGGCGACTTCATCGCCGGCAACGTTATCCATGAGTCGATCACCGCCATGCTCGCCCGCGCCGGCGACCTGCGTTACGTCGCCGAGTTCATTACCGCCCTCAACGACTGCGCCGACCTCTGCACCTTTTATGACTTCTGCCGTGGCGCCCAGGCTGGCAACCGCTACTTCGAGCACGCGACGTTCACCGCTCGCGAGACCGCGTACTGCCGCACGAGCAGGCAAGCCCTCATCCGCGCCGCCGCGGACCATCTCACCCCTCAAGGAGGACGATCATGACCAACGCTCTCGCGGTCCTCGTCAACGCCGAACCGGAGCAACTTGCCCGCCTCGGCGTCGACCCGCAGCGGTCGGTAGCGTCGATCGACGCGGCGAAGTTCGACAACCGCCCCACCTGGGATAACAAGGGTAAGTTCGACAGTCGACCCGGCTGGGACAACTGGAACAAGAAGAAGTAGCCCCCACCACGGGACGCGCGGGGTGGCATGCCCATCCCGCGCCTACACAGGTTGAGGACATATGCGCACCACCACGATCGGCGACGTCAAGGTCCTTCTGCCGGAACTCGAACCGGACGACCTCGACAACACGACCGACCTAACCGACGGCCTCACCGAGGCCCTCGTCGAGGGCGCAGGGTGGCACGGTGCGCGGCTTGAGGACGCCCGCATCCGCAGCAGCTTGATGACTAGCGTGGACCTGAGCGAGAGCGTCTGGGAAGCGGGCAGCCTCTACGGCTGCGAAATCACCCGCACCGACTTCTCCGGCGCGACCCTGACCGGCATCACCATCGAACGGTGCGCGATCACCGGTTCGCGGTTCACCGGCACCCGACTGACGGACGTACGCCTCAAGGACGTCCTGTTCGACGGCTGCCGCTTCGACTACGCCACCTTCCACCGTGTCACCGCCGCCGGATCCGTCGCCTTTACCGACTGCACCCTCGCCCACGCCACCTGGTCTACCTGCCGCCTCCCGGGCATCGCGCTGCGGTCCTGCAACCTGGACGGCATGGAAATCGACTCTTGCCATCTCGACGGCGTCGATCTGCGGGGCAGCCGTCTCCAGGGACTCAAGACGGCCCTCGACAATCTGCGCGGTGTCACGATCAGTCAGGATCAACTGCCCGATTTCACCAAGCTGACCATCGACGCACTCGACCTCGCCGTGCGCGACGACTAAATCTGTGGAGGCAGGGTGCTCGTCGGACCCAACTGGCAGCCCGGACACGAGCCTCGTCTGCATCCGGGGCAACTCCGGCTCGGGCAAGAGCAGCATCGCGCGGGAGCTACGACGTCGGCACGGCCGGGGCTGCGCCCTGGTCGAGCAGGACTACCTGCGCCGGATCGTGCTGCGCGAGCGGGACAAGCCCGGCGGTGCGGCCCCCGCGTTGATCGCGCAGACCGTCCGGTTCGCCCTCGACCACGGCTACCACGTGGTGCTGGACGGCATCATGCACAGCGACCGCTACCGGAACATGCTGACCGCCCTGCGTGACGGCCACCGAGGGCGGTCGCTGTTCTGCTACCTCGACGTGTCCCTGCCCGAGACGCTACGGCGGCACCTGACCCGACCACAGGCCAGCGAGTTCACCATCGAGCACATGAGCGGCTGGTACCTCGCCCGGGACGTCCTGGGCTGGCCCGACGAACTTGTCCTGCCGGAGACCACCACACTCGAAGAGGCCGTCGAACTTATCGCCGCAGCCGCCGGGCTACCCCAGACCGGACGCAACGACGACCTGCTGCCGATCGTCTCGTAACCCCGGCGCTCCCTTATGAGGAATGGGCGGGGGACGGCACCGTCGCGTACTCCGACAACCGGGGGTGTAGTAGACCAGCTTCCGGGCGGCGAGTGCTGGCCCGATCGAAAAGCTGTGGCGTACCGGAATGGTTCGAAAAGGGGATCCCAACGAATGCCAGCCGTACCGCTCGGCTCAGCTGGCGAACATCATCCTTGCCGGGAAGTCTCCAGCGGAGCGCCGTGCGTTGACGATCTTTGCTGTGATGGCGCTCGCAGCGGTGTTGAAGTCACCGTCGTCGACCCGCGTCTCAAGCGTGCTCGGATTGATCGTCAGCACCCGGTCGAACTTGTCCTCGAATCCGAACTCGTACCGCACCTCGTCCGCAGGTGCCTCAACCCGACGTGCGACCACCATCATGCCCATGGCACTATTCTCCGAATTTCGCGTAGTCCTCGTACGGGCAGTGGGTGTGGCTCGAAGGCGTCGACATCGGCCCGGACGACCAGGAGGGCGCCCGGCGGCCGGTGCTGGTCAGAGTATCCGCGCTACCTTGACCGCCCGTCTCGCTGGGCTGACCCGATGCGCCGCCGCTGATGTGGAACTGGCCGAGCTGCCGTCCGGCGGCGGGAGCCCTGGTGCGAGTGTGCGTCTGTCAACGCCGGCTGAACTTTGACCCCTCTGTTCCGGCCGAATGTTGACCCCCTCGCTGGTTGTTGATGTTCAGTCGTTGGTCTTGCTGGCTGCGGGAACGCGGCCGAGGTCGCGGTCTTTGAGCCG
>NZ_SMJY01000329.1:0-3409 GCF_004348355.1 Micromonospora sp. KC721
GGTCAGGAACTCCTCGATCAGGTGTCCTACTGACTCATCCCATTTGTCATGCATAAGGGATATTATGCATGATTTTCGCTTTGTCGTCGGTCGAGCAGGGGGTGGACCGGACTTCGCGGCTGCGCGGGTGATGGCAGGCAATGGCGGATTCCCGGGGGGAACAGGGCCAGCCGGGCCGTCGGTAGGCTCTCTTGTCCATGGGGGACGACCGGACACTCGACATGATCGCCATTGCAGCGGGCAGGGTGACCGTGTCGGACCAACGGACGCGGTCCCACTGGTCGGTCGACCTGGCGCCGTACCAGCTCGCGGCGGTTCCGGTGACCCAGGCGCTCTACGCCCGGGTCACCGGGCGGCGACCGAGTGCCGCCCGGGGCGACCGGCTGCCCGTGGAGAGCGTGTCGTGGCGGGACGCGGTCCGGTTCTGCAACAGCCTGTCCCGTCAGCAGGGCCTGCCGCCTGTGTATCGCCTCGACGGCGATGGCGTCGAGTGCGACGCGACCGGCGGGTACCGGCTACCGACCGATGGGGGGAGGCCCGTCGGGCCACTACTTGACATAATATACATTATCGAACCGCCGCGAGCGCGCCGGATAGCGTTCGAATACACCTGATCACACCCGTCACTGGTTCGATCCTGACCCGCTGACCACCGGCGCAGCTGATCTGCGGCGGCTCGTCGGCGAGGTCGGCCTGCTTCGAAACTTCCGGGGCACAGCTGCGCCGGTGGTCAGCAGGTTCGCGCAACTTCCGGAAATCTTCGTGGTTGACCAGCCGGTCGGACGCTCCTAACGTTTCGCTCTAGTTGCGGAAATCGATCCGTAACTATCGGTGGCGCTCGCGGCCGCACGCCCCCGAGCTTCCCGCGCACGGCACCACCGCCGGCTCTGTGGGGGTCCTACCTCCCCCGGCGCCGGCGGTGGTCCACACCGGAAGGACTGCAGATGAAGTGGAGACGGTGGACAGCCGTCGCTGCGGTCGCTGTCGCGACCGCAGGGGTGCTCAACACCCTGCCGGCCACGGCCAGCCGCCCGTACGATCCGGCCGCGCAGACCTTGGGCGCGCTCGGGCAACGCCACGGCCTGTATGTGGGCACCGCGGTGAGCATGGACGCCCTCGCCGACCCGAACGATCCGCAGTACCGTCAGCTCGCCGCGTCGGAGTTCTCGTCGGTGACCGCCGAGAACGTCATGAAGTGGGAGAGCCTGGAGCCGACCCGGGGCAACTACAACTGGGCACCGGCCGACGCGTTGATGGACTTCGCCCGGCGTAACAATCAGCGGGTACGCGGGCACGTGCTGGTCTGGCACAACCAGTTGCCGGGTTGGCTGACCAGTGGGGTGGCCGACGGTTCGATCAGCCGGGCCGAGCTACGCGAGCTGCTGCGTCAGCACATCACGACCGTGGTCAGCCGGTATCGGGGGCGGATCTGGCAGTGGGACGTGGTCAACGAGGCGGTCAGCGATCCCTGGAACACTCCGCCTACGTTGCACTACAAGGGGTTCTGGGCGCAGCACCTGGGGCCGGGCTACATCGCCGACGCGTTCCGTTGGGCGCGGGCGGCGGATCCGAAGGCGTTGCTGTTCTACAACGACTACAACATCGAGGCCTTCGGGTCGGGTGATCCGGCCAACGACAAGACCCAGTTCGTGTACGACATGGTGAAGCGGCTGTTGGCCGAGGGTGTGCCGATCGACGGTGTCGGCAGCCAGGGTCATCTGGGCACGCAGTACGGCAACTTCGACACGTTCCAGGTGGCTTCGGCGTTGAAGCGGTTCTCGGCGTTGGGTCTGGCGACCGCGTTGACGGAGGTGGATGTGCGCAGCCGGCTCACCGATCGGGTGCAGGCGGGTGACCCCGAGGAGATCAACCCGCGGTTGCAGGCGTCCGCGGCGAATTACAGTGTGCTGATGAAGGCGTGTCTGGCTGATCGGCACTGCTTGTCGTACACGGTGTGGGGTTTCACCGACCGGCACTCGTGGGTGCCGGGCACCTTCCCCGACGAGGGCATGGCTTCGTTGTACGACGAGCAGTACCGGCCGAAGCGGGCGTACCACGAGGTCAAGTCCGATCTGGTGTTCGCCGGCCCGCCGTACGTTCTGCCTCGGGCGCTGCATCGGCCGCGTCGTTAGGGTTCGGGTGGGTCCGGGGGCGCGCGGTCGGTCGTGGCGTCGCCGGACCCGTCCGGTTGTTGGCTGTCGGCGAGGGTGGTCCGGGTTCGTGCGGAAGGACCGGTCGGTCTCCCCCACCGTTTCGGCAACGGCGCGCTGTGATCATTCTGGGATGACCAGTTTGCCCGCGACCGCTCGCCGGGTTCGTGACGAGGTCCCCGCCGGCCACATCGTGTGTCGCCTATCGGAGGCTGCAGAAGCGTGAGGGCCGGCGCGTTCCGGCAGACCCTGCGTTCGTGGGACTCGTGGGGTGGCCGCGCCATCGCCTGCTGCCCCGATTCGCGGAAGCATCCGGCGTATCCGCTGCCCGTCGTGGTGGGGGTCGGGTGTTCGATGCGTGCGTCGCAGGGGTCGGCCGGGCCGGACGTGCCTGGTCTGCGGCGACGGGGATCGGCGCTCGCGAGGAGTCTGCCAAAGCTGCGGTGTCCTACCCGGGGGCCCGTGGTGATCCCCGGTGGGTTCACAGGCCGCCGGCGACGCGTACGACGGCTCCGGTGGTGTACGAGGCGTCGGGGCTGAGTAGCCAGGCGACGGCGGCGGCGATTTCGTCGGGTTCTCCGGCGCGGCCCATGGGGATGCGACCGGCGGCGCGGTCGGGGCGGTCGGGCATGCCGGAGAGCGCGTGGATGTCGGTGCGGATGACTCCGGGCGCGACGGCGTTGACGCGGATGCCGTGTGGGGCGAGTTCCTTGGCCAGGCCGGTGGTGAGGGTGTCGGTGGCGGCTTTGACGGCGGCGTAGTGGATGTATTCGCCGGGGCTGCCGAGGGTGGCGGCGGCCGAGGAGATGTTGACGATGGCACCGCCGTGGGTGAGGCGGCGGGCGGCCTGTTGGGCGCAGAGGATGTAGCCGACGAGGTTGACGTCGATGACGTGGCGCAGGTCGTCGAGGCGTAGGTCGGTGAAGGGTCCGATGGGGCTGGTGACGCCGGCGTTGTTGACCAGGCCGGTGAGGGGGCCGAGGTTTTCGGCGGTGTCGAAGAGTCGGTTGACCTGGTCGGGGTCGGTGGTGTCGGCGGGTACGGCGACGGTGTGGCGGCCGAGGGCGCGGATGTCGGCCACGACGTGTCGGGCGGCGTCGTGGTCGTGGTGGTAGCCGATGGCGATGTCGTGGCCGTCGGCGGCGAGGCGGCGGGCGGTGGCGGCGCCGATGCCGCGGCTGCCGCCGGTGACGATGGTGACCGGCAACGGGCCCCTCTTTCCTGCTCTGGCGGGCGGTGTCGACCCTACCGGGCGGGCG
>NZ_SMJY01000032.1:0-39998 GCF_004348355.1 Micromonospora sp. KC721
CACCCTCAAGACCTGGAAGATCCTGACCAAGCTGCGCTGCTGCCCACGGCGAGCGACCCCGATCGTGCAGGCCATCCTCGTTCTGCACAACGTCGAAGCCAACCGCTACGCAGGATGAAAAGGGCTCATGAACGTGCCTCCGAATATCCGTTGCTGTCCCGGCGGCGCAGCGCTTACCTTGAAAAGGCAAGGTCAACCGGACCAACCCGAGGAGTTCCCCGTGTTGCAGTACGTCTCCACCGAATCCACGCGGTTCGTGCCGCGCGGCGGTGTCGTGCTGACCTCGATCGGGCGAGCCCACGGCCTGTGCGCGAGCGAGCAGAACTGGAAGCCGGGGTGGCGGCGCGAATAGCGTCAGCGCAAGCTGCGAAGCCGCCCACCCCGCAAGGGATAGGGCGGCTTCTTCGTTACCCGGCAAAAAACTTGATAGGGGCGTAGCTCAACTGGTAGAGCACCGGTCTCCAAAACCGAAGGCTGCAGGTTCGAGTCCTGCCGCCCCTGCTTTTCGTCCCGGCTGCGGCCGGCGACGTTGTTGATTCTCAACTCCACAGTGGATGGCATAAGCAAGACCCCGGCCGGCGCCTGCACGGGCTGGCCGGCGGCAACATCTCCGGGACGAGGGAGACGGCTGACCCGCTCGCTTTGGGAGCGAGAGACACGGGGTTCGACACCCCGGTCCCGGACCATGGGGCCGTAGCTCAGCTGGTAGGGCGTCGGCGTGGCACGCCGAAGGTCAGGGGTTCGAGTCCCCTCGGCTCCACGGGCCCGCCTGGTGACCGCATCGAAGATGGCGCGGGTACGAAAGTGTCACCGCAAGCCCGTCAAGCTCAGGTGGTAGAGCGCTCGGGTGAAGCCCGAGAGGTTCCCGGTTCGACCCCGGGGTGGGCACGTTGGCGGATTCGCGGGCGCGACCGCGATTCCCGCCGCGTCCATGGGCCGTTGGAGCAAGCTGGCAGCTCACCTGGTACTCAGCCAGGCGGTTACGGGTTCGAGCCCCGTACGGCCTACGCAGCACGATGCCATGCGGTCGTGGTGAACTCGGCGGACATGCCGGTCTTCCAAACCGGAGAAGCGGGTTCGATGCCCGCCGGCCGCTCCACCGATCCGGGGTGCTCTGTTGGCAGGGGCGACGGGACTTTGGATCCCGGTACAGACGCAGGTTCGATTCCTGCTCCCGGAGCGCGCGGAATCTCGCCCCGGTAGCCCAACTCGGTAGGAGGCAGCGCGCTCAAACCGCGCACAGCGCGGGTTCGAATCCCGCTCGGGGCACCCTCAGCCACGCCGCCGTAGCTCAGGTGGAAGAGCACTTCCTTGGTACGGAAGAGGTCCGGGGTTCGACTCCCCGCAGCGGCTCCATGCGGTTGTAGCTCAGCAGGTAGCGCGACGTCGCCAACGTCGAGGTCGCCGGTTCGAAACCGGCCAGCCGCTCCAACAACCACCGGCAGACGACAGGAAGGAGGCCCGGTGGAGCATGGGCGGCGTGCTGCGCCGTCACGGCCACCGGTGCGGCTACTGCCCCGCGCCGGCAACCACCGTCGACCACATCGTGCCCCGCTCCCGCGGTGGACGGAACACGTGGCAGAACACGATCAGCGCGTACTACGGCTGCAACCAGCGCAAGGGCGACCTGACCCCCACCGAGGCGGGCATGGAACTTCGGTTCCAGCCGGCGGCGCCCACCTGGTCGAGCATGATGCAGCGCTGACCTTGGCCGGCGAGACCGCGGCTCGCCGGCCGCCCTTCCCGGGTCGTCTAGTCGGTAAGACGCCGCACTCTGGATGCGGAGAGCTGGGTTCGAATCCCGGCCTGGGAGCGCAACGCCCTCGTAGTCCAACTGGCAGGAGACGTGGTCGTGAGGCGGCCAACAGTGCCCGTTCGAATCGGGCCGAGGGCACCAAGCCGGCGTAGCTCACCAGGCAGAGCGCCGACCTTGTACCTCGGAGGCAACCGGTTCGGGTCCGGTCGCCGGCTCCACGCCAGCGCAGCACGACAGGCGGTGCGCGCCCCTCGTAAGGGCGAGGTAGGGCGTTCGAGTCGCCCCGCTGGCTCTCCATGCCGACGTAGCTCAGGTGGTAGAGCGGCCGGCTCATAACCGGCAGGCCCCCGGATCGACACCGGGCGTCGGCACCACGCGCTCGTGGTGGAACTCAGGTAGACACGCCGGTCTCAGAAGCCGGTGCCGGAAGGCGTGGGGGTTCGACTCCCCCCGAGCGCACGCAAGGCCGAAGGCGGAGCGGAGCCGCCGCCCCCGGGGAGAAGCCGTTTCGACTCCGCACGGCCAAGCCATGGGGACGTAGCGCAGGTGGTAGCGCTGCTTTCGCAATGCAGAGGTCAGGGGTTCGACTCCCCTCGTCTCCACTTCCCGGCCGCTGGCCGGGCCCATGCTGGCGTAGCTCAGCGCCCAGAGCACCCGGTTGTCAGCCGGCGGGTTTCGCGGGTTCGAGTCCCGTCGTCAGCGCGCATGGAAGGTTGGCCGAGTTGGTAAGGCAACGGGTTGCTAATCCGTAACGGGTCACACCGTCGGGTGTTGGAGTCCCTCACCTTCCGCCATGTCGTCGTGGCCAAGCTGGTTTAAGGCACCCGGCTGATAACCGGGAGATGCGGTGGTTCAACTCCACCCGACGACACCATGCCCCCGTGGCTCAGTGGATAGAGCATCAGATTACGGATCTGGGGATCGCGCGTTCGAATCGCGCCGGGGGCACGCAAAAAGAAGTGCAGGCCAGGTCATTGCCGACGCGTCGGCATAGACTCGCCGGCATGGGACTCCTCACCTTCAGCCTCAACCTCACCCTGGACGGTTGCGTCGACCACCAGGAGGGGATCGCCGACGACGAGACGCATGCCTTCTTCACCCGTCTCATGGACGAGGGCGGGGCAATGCTGTGGGGTCGCGTCACCTACGAGATGATGGAGAGCTACTGGCCGGCCGTCGCCCGCAGCGATGAGGAGGCGCCGCCGGCCATGCGCGAGTGGGCGGTCAAGCTGGAGGCCAAACCCAAGTACGTGGTGTCGTCGACGCGCAGGGACTTCCCGTGGCCCAACAGCCACCACATCGCCGGCGATCTGCGCGAGGGCGTGCAGAAGCTCAAGGACGCGACCCCGGCCGGGGTCCTCCTCGGAAGCGGCAAGCTCGCGAACGAGCTCGACCGGCTGGACCTGATCGACGAGTACAAGCTGCTCGTCCATCCCAGAATCGCCGGCCACGGCCCGACGCTGTACCAGGGCGGGCTGCCCGGCACGCGCCAGCTCGAGCTGCTCTCGGCGGAGCCGCTCCGCAACGGCGTGGTGGCCATGCACTACCGCCGCGCGCGCTGAATCACAGGAGTCCATCGCCGCCAGCTCACCGGCAGCGCGGCGTCCTGCTCGCACTCGCCGCGCAGCGCCGAACGACTCCTCGAAGGCGAGGACGTCTTCGAAGATCCGGTCGAGGGCTCCGTGGATGTCGGCCAGCGGCGCAGAGGATCATGGCCCGTCCACCATGCCCGCTGTCGGCGTGCAGTCCAAGCGGGCGAGCGTTAACCGTTGCAGATCGCGCAAGGGTTGATCGCCTCACGCTGGCGACTCTGAGCTGAGTAAGCGCTGCCGTGGAGCTCCGAGAGTAGAGATAACGAATCCGGCCAGCCCGACTCATGGTGAGGCCATCCGATAGGTGACGGGCGCCGCCTCGAAAGCGGACAGGGCCGCAATGCCTTGGGGGTTCGACTCCCTCCCCCACCGCCAGGCGCCGCTAGCTGAGTGGCTTAGCACCGGACTCTTAATCCGGGGAGCGGAGTTCGATCCTCCGGCGGCGTACCAAATTGCCCCGCTAGCTCAGCGGACAGAGCACCGCTCTTCTAAAGCGGGTGTCGCTGGTTCGAGTCCAGCGCGGGGCGCAGCACGATGCCGCCGGCGCCTGATGGCCGGGCTCCGGACTTTTAATCCGGATTGCGGAGGTTCGATTCCTCTCGGCGGCACTTGCGGGATGGCGCAGTCATGGAAGCGCGCTGGGCTCATAACCCAGAGGTTCCCGGGTTCGAATCCCGGTCCCGCTCCCGCCGCGGTAGCTCAGCGGGAGAGCAACGCCTCGACAAGGCGTAGGTCGCTGGTTCGATCCCAGCTCGCGGCACAGACGCGCGTTCGGTTACGGGTAGGCCCCTAGCCTTTCAAGCTGGTGAAGCGGGTTCGAGTCCCGCACGCGCGACCATTCCGGCGTCGCCCAATCGGTAGGGCAGCGGACTGTTAATCCGTACAGGTACTGGTTCGAGTCCAGTCGTCGGAGCATTGGAGGGGTCCCGGCGGTCACGGGGACGCCATTGGAAACGGCGTAGGGGGCGAAAGCCTCCTCGTGGGTTCGAATCCCACCCCTTCCGCGCACGTCCGCGTAGCTCAGCGGAACGAGCGCTCCGCTCACACCGGAGAGGACCCGGGTTCGATCCCCGGCGCGGGTACTGGCCTTCGGGCCGCAGTTGTGGCTGTAGCTCAGTGGTAGAGCGCCCGGTTGTGGCCCGGGAGGTCGCGGGGGTCGGTACCCGCCAGTCACCCCAGGGAGTGCGCCACCGATGGCGAGGTGGGCCGGGCTGTAACCCCGGTGCGTTCGCGCTCAGAGAGTTCGAATCTCTCCACTCCCCCGCACGCCCGCGTAGCTCAGCGGATAGAGCACCGGCTTCCGGAGCCGGGTTGTCGGGGGTTCGACTCCCTCCGTGGGCGCTTGCCGGCGCTGGCTCGGACGGCCGGCGCCGCGGCTGATCGGGGGTCCGAGTGGTGAGGAAGCCGCCTGCAAAGCGGCGCACGCCGGTTCGATTCCGGTCCCGGTCTCGCTGCCATCCACTGTGGCGAGCGCGCGGCCGACGTCGACGGGAACGTTGCTACACCCTCGGCGGTGTGTCGGCATGAGGTGGGCGCACTTGTCGGGCTCGACGTTGCGGGGTTCGCCGCTCCAGCCGGTGGCGAGGAAGCCGAAGCCGATCCGGGAGTCGAGGTGCGGTGGGCAGTGGTGGGTGATCCCGATGAAGGTGAGCTGGTCGCGGGTGACGGTGACGCCGGTTTCCTCCCGTACCTCGCGGGCCGCGGCGGCGACGACGTCTTCGCCGGCGTCGACTTTGCCGCCCGGGACGGCCCACATGCCGGCCAGGTAGAAGCCGCCGGCCCGCTCGGTCAGCAGGATCCTGCCGTCGGGGCGTTGCAGGAGGACGAGGACGTCGACCGGCATGCGGTGCGGTGCGGGTTCGGTCACGGGACCCTTCCAATCGCGCGGTCCGATGGCGAGGGAGTCGAAGTCACACAGTCGGCCGGCGAGGAGATTTCCACGTGGGCATCGCCGTGTATGACACCGGTGGGCAGTTGCCATTCGGCAGCCGTGACCTGACGTTCGACTCCGCTTCTCAAGCAATCCAGCCCCGCCCGAGCGCGCCATAACCGGGGGAACAAATATGTCGCTCGAAGTACTGCTTGACTCGCATACCGTCGAACAGTTCACGCATGCGCGGGCGGCCACGAGCCAGCGTGGTCTGGCTGTAGGCGTGACGGCGGCCCTCCTGCCTCTCTTCCTTCTCTGACTTGGTCGTCTTGAGGGATCGACGCGGTGGCCGTCTCTCATCTGCCACAAAACGCCCATCACGGGCAAGTCGTAAACAACTTCCGTGGACGCGACCCCGTGTGTACTGTTGCCTGCGACCCAACGATCTTCTAATCCAAGAGGTGCGATGAAGGTGCGAGCAGGCTTTAGAGCGTTGACTGCAGCCTCGGGGGCCGCAATCCTGCTGGTTGCTGGAGCAGGTAGCGCAAGTGCCCAGCCCGCAGGTAAATCGGCATACATAAGTTGTATAGACAAGGTATGGGAGGAGGGGGGCCTTCCTGGCCTCTGGAAGAGTGTCACGGTCGAAAACAACTGCGCCTGGAACTACGAAATCAAGCTGGTGTGGAACAACGGGTCCGACAGCCCCTGCAAACTGCTCCGTGTGGGTCGCTCCTATACGGACGAGAACACCTCGGTCGCCACCTATAAAGGCGCAGTGCACTGCTGAAAATCAGCAGAGCCGGGTAACAGGGACGGCAACAGCCGGTCGCAGAATCCCGTAATGCAAAAGCCCTCGGGCAGTGCCCGAGGGCTTTTGCATCCTCGGTTCCCGGCTACGCATGGGTCGCGGCCCGACTGAGCGCAGGAATTAACGTCAACTGTACGGGACTCTGCACTTCAGGCCGTACGCCGACAGGCGGTGTCGAGTCCGGCGGGCACGTCCACGAGTGGTAGCCGCACCCTCGGTGCAGGTGGTCCGGACCGCTCCGGCGGTTTCCGCTTGAGGTGGGCGACGTTGGCGCGTATCGGATCGGCATGATGCTCTCGGTGGCTACCAGTAGGCAGTTCCGCACACCGCGCTACCGGCCGTGGTGGGATCAGCGCCCAGAACGTGGGGGTGTCGCCGGGCAACGAGCCCGCCCTGCCGCTCTTCGGACTTTCACAAAATGTGGGCTCGCTGCCTGCTCGAGGGACATCCAGGGCGACCGAAGGAGGTCCTCGCCGAGAGCCAATACGAGATCGCCCAGGGCTGGCGCAGGCGGGAGTTGACCTCAAGTGCGGTTCATATTTTAGCGTTCATGACGCAGCAGGCCAGTTATCCCGCCCCAGAGACAGGAAACCTCATGACCTCCGTAGTCGCGGCTCGCGCGAGCCGAAAAGAGTGGATCGGATTGGCAGTGCTGGCGATGCCGACACTGCTGATCGCGATGGACATGACCGTCCTGCACCTGGCGGTGCCTGCGCTCACAGCGGACCTGCAACCGAGCACCTCACAGATGCTGTGGATCATGGACATCTACGGCTTCCTCGTCGCCGGTTTGCTGATCACGATGGGAACACTCGGCGACAGGATCGGGCGGCGGAAGTTGCTGCTGATCGGCGCCGCCGCCTTCGGCGCGGCCTCGGTGCTCGCCGCGTTCTCCACCAGCGCCGAGATGCTCGTAGTGACCCGCGCGCTGCTCGGTGTCGCCGGCGCAACGCTGATGCCTTCGACCCTTTCACTGATCCGCAACATGTTTCACGACGCGGCACAGCGCACGGTCGCCATCAGTGTCTGGATGACCTGCTTCGCGGTGGGTGGCGCCCTCGGCCCGCTGCTCGGCGGGTTCCTGCTCGACCACTTCTGGTGGGGCTCGGCGTTCCTGATCGGCGTCCCGGTCATGGTGATTCTTCTGCTACTCGGTCCGGTGCTGCTGCCGGAGCACCGTGACCGCGGCGCCGGCCGGCTGGACATCGTCAGCGTTCTGTTGTCCCTGATCGCCGTACTGACGATCGTCTACAGCCTCAAGTTGATAGCCGAACACGGCGTCGGCTGGCAGAGCGTCACCGTCATGGTGCTCGGCCTGATCATCGGAGCCTTCTTCATCCGTCGGCAAAAGACGCTCGCCGACCCGCTGGTCGACCTCGAACTGTTCCGCGAACGCACGTTCAGCGTCTCAGCAGTTCTTCTCACCGTCGGCATTCTCGTGATGGCCGGCTCACAGCTCTTCACGCTGCAATACCTCCAGTTGGTGCACGGACTGTCCCCGCTGCAGGCTGGCCTCTGGTCGCTGCCCAACGCGGCCGGGCTGATGGCCGGCGCCATGACGGCACCGGTTCTCGCGGCAAAGTTCCGTCCGGGTTTCGTCATCGCGGGAGGTCTGGTCGTCGCGGCCGTCGGCCTGGCGATGCTCACCCTGGTCAGCGCGGACACCGGACTGGGGACTCTGGTGACGGCATCGGTCCTGATGGGTGCGGGCATCGGGCCAATGGCGGCCCTCGGCACCGACCTGATCGTCGGCGCGGCTCCGCCCGAGCGTGCCGGTGCGGCGTCGGCGATCTCCGAGACCAGCACCGAGCTGGGTTCCGGGCTGGGAATCGCGGTCCTCGGCAGCATCGGCTTCGGTGTCTACCGCACAGAGATCGGCGACACCATGCCGGCCGGTGTAAGCGACGAGGCGGCGCGCGAGTCGCTCGGTGGCGCCGTGGCGGTGGCCGGGAAACTCTCCGGACAGGCCGGCGCGGAGTTGCTCACCGCCGCCCGCGAGGCCTTCGTCCTCGGGCTGCAGGTGACGGCAGTGGTCAGTGTCGGGATGGCTGTTCTCCTCGCGGTCCTGGCAGCGACTCTGCTGCGAGGGGTCAAGCCGGGAGCCGCCGGCCACGAGCAGGCCGAGGACGGCGGCCTGAACGCAGTGTCACGGCAGTCCGCTCTGCACAGCGCCAAGATCGCGACCGGGGCCTGAGGCTCCGAAGGTCAACCATCCGTAAGACCATCGGCGGGGCGGACCAACGGCCTGCCGCGCCGGCCACCGAGAGCTGGAGGCACGCACCATGGAGCACTTGAACCGCAGGATCACCAGGGTCGAAGTCGTTCTGGATGTCATCTGCGCGGCGTCGTACGTCGGGTACGTGCGGCTAAGGCGCGCGATCGAGCGAGTGCGGGCCGACGGGGGCGAGGTGGAGGTCGTCTTCCGTCCCTTCCAGCTTGCCCCCGACGCGGGCTTCACCGGGGAACCGCTCCTCGAGGTACTCGCCGAGAGGTTCGGCGGGCACGTCGTGGCGGAGACCGAGCAGGCGGCCGCGGACGCGGTGCACGACGGCGTGACGCTCGACTACGGACGGGCGCTGGCAGCCGACACCTTCGAGGCGCACCGCCTCATCGCGTCCGCGGCGGCGCGCGGCCTGGCCGAGCCCATGGTCGAGCGGTTGTTCCGGGCCCACTTCACCGACGGCCTGAACATCGCCGAGGTCCCCGTCCTGGACCGGCTGGCCGCCGAGACCGGTGTCACGGCGAATGACGCATCCGCCGCCGAGCTGCACGCCGAGCTCGCCCGCGTCCGCACCCGCGGCATCGGTTCGGTGCCGCGGATCTCCGTCAACGACGGGCCCTCGCTGATCGGGGCGCAGCCGGAGAAGACGTACGAGACGGCACTGCGCTCCTCCGGCACCCTGTCTGTCATTCCTGGAGGAGTGGGGCCGGGTCAACCGGGAGTGTGAAAGAAAGAAGGGTGTGAACTCCTGATCAAGGAGACGCATCTGATGACGTGCCCACTGACGCCCTGGATACTGCCGCGGTGGCAAAGAAGCAGGACCCGGGGCGGCCAGCCGGGGTGGACGACGACCTGATCGGCCGGCTGGTTGAGCAGGTCCGGACCTCGGGCCTGCAGGTTGCCGGTGAGGGCGGGCTGTTGCAGCAGCTGACCAAGCGGGTGCTGGGGCCGCGCTCGATGGTGAGCTCACCGACCATATCGGCTATGACAGGCAAAGCAATTCTTGTCCGCACGGCAGGCACGTGCGCTGATCGCGACCATCAAACCCCGCGACATGCGGCCAGCCGGTGGTCCCGGGTCGGGACCAGGGTGCCGTCGACGATGCTAATCTGGCCAACCCGACGCCGGCGCACCGGGGCCAGAGCCAGCAGCCGGCCGGCGTGATCAGTGTCCACTCCGCCAGTCCAGGCAGCGCCGCGAAGATTGCCCGGGTCTTACGGCACTGGGGTATCGCGTCCACATCGCGTGGGGCTTCACGGACGTCGGCTGTTCCGACAGCTCCGCGAGAGCTGATCGAGTCGAACGCGCCGCCGGGCGGCCACCGCGCTCGGACGGGAGCAGATCCGGACAAGACCCATGACTCGATGTGGCGAGGGTCGACTTCGCGCTATTCCGTCATCGCGGCTCGTCAATATTTTCCAGCGCCGGGGCGGCCAGTCGACGCGCGTAGCGTCCGTTGACCAGTCTGGCCTTGGTCTGGCGGTTCTGGCCACGTTCGGGATCTCGGCTGTTGCGTGGAATCGCTACGGGGCTGGTACTGCCGATGCGGCCGCGGTGGTGACGAGTCCGGCGAGCACGGTTGTCTCGGCCATGATGCTGATGTGGCCGCGGCGCGGGACGAGCGCGAGGCGGGCGTTTGGCGCGGCGGCCAGAAATCGTCGCTCGTCCGCGCGGAACGGGTCACGGGCGCCGTTGAACAGCAGCACGGGTCCCGGATAACGGCGGAGATCTGCGATCGGGTCCAACTCGGATATCGCCGCGACGACCTCGGGCATCACCGCGCAGCGTACGCCGCCAGCGATCATAGCCTCGGCGATCGGAACTGGCAGCGCCCGCCGGAATCCGCGCGCGCTGAGCTGGTCGGCGACCGCCGGACTGCTTGCCGCGAACCGGGCCATGAGCCGGTACGCGGACAAGAACGGTCCGCGTGGCCGGATGGTGCAGCCGCCGGCAACGAGGGCCGCGACCCGCTCGGGGTGTCGGCCGGCGGTGGCGATCGCCAGGAAGCCGCCGAGCGAGTGCCCGACCATCACAGCCCGACCGCCCACCTCGTCAATGGCAGCCACGATCGCCTCGACCGCGCCCTGCGTGGTGAACCGCTCGGTATACCTCGCGCCATGGCCGGGCAGGTCCGGCGCGGCGGTCCGGCCGTCAACGAGTGCGGCGACCGGCCCCCACATGCTGCCCGAGACCCGGATGCCGTGGACGAAGACCGTAGGGATCGAGCCGTCCTCGACCATGACGCCACCTCCATTAGTGCAACGCAACGTTGCGTTGCACCCTAGCGTAGGCTGTCTGGTGTGACCAACGGAAGCGGACCACGACGAACCGCGGAAATCCTCGACGCGACCCTGCACCTGCTCACCGAACGGGGCTACGAACGGCTCACGATCGAGGGCGTCGCCGAGCGCGCTGGCGTGAACAAGACCACGATCTACCGCTGGTGGCCGTCCAAGGCCGCGCTGCTCGGCGCGGCGCTGATCGACGCACCCCTGTTGCGCTTCACCGCGCCAGACACCGGCAGCCTGCACGGCGACCTGACCGCCCTCACACAGGCACTGGTCAGACTGCTCACCGAGCCACCATCGGCCGCCGTCGCGGTCGCCGCGTTCGGCGCCGCCGCACAGAACCCGGAACTCGCGGCGTACGCGCGAACCTTCTTCGCCGATCGTCTCGCCGCCGAACTGCCGATCTTCACACGCGCCGCGCAACGTGGCGAACTGGCTGCCGACGCCGACCCGATGCTCATCATGGACGCACTCGCGGGCGCGGTCTGGGTCCGGCTTGTACTGCGTCAGCTTCCAATCGAGGAAGGCTACGCAGCAAAGCTGACGTCCGTGTTACTTGCGGGAATCGCCCTATGACAGCGACCCCACGCCACGCGATGGTCGACCCGCCGCGCTCACTTCGGCAGATCCGGTTGCTCCCTGCGGCATGACAGGGCGTTGGATCGCAGCGTTGTGCTACAGCGCCGAGAGGTCGGGATTCCGCTCACCTTGTTGTCGTTGGGCATTCCCACCCGAACCGCCGACGCCGGACCTACAACCTCGCCGTGCCACATGGATTGCCGAAGACGTACCGCCAGTAGCCATCGGGCCCGCGGCGTGCCACGTCGGTAGCGGCCTTCCAGGTGCACATGCTGCCCGTCGGTGTCCTGGTCGTCGATCGTCCAGTCGACGATCAGTAGGGCGATATCGTCGGCCACGTAGGCGTGCCGTGGACGCATGTCGATCGGCAGGCCCAGATCGAGGAAGCGCTGGTTGACCGCCGCCCTGGCGGCGCCGCTGACAGCACGAGCATCAGACGTCGGGTTCGGTCCCGGCGGCGGGTTGTCGGTGGCGGCCAAGGACGCCGAGATCGCCCGACTGCGTCGGCAGGTCGCCGAATTGCAGGTCGAGAAGGAGATCCTGCGCAAGGCAGCCGCCTATTTCGCCAAGGAGATGGATCGGTGACCAGCCGCTTTCGGTTCACCTCCGCCCACCGCGCCGACGTCGGCGTCAAGCGGCTGTGCCGGCTGTTGGCGGTGTCCCGCTCGGGGTTTTCTACCGGTGGATCGCCGCCGAGCCGACCCGGGTGGCGCGGGCCGCCGAGGATGTCCTGGCCGCGCAGATCACGGCAGTGCACGCCGCGTCGGGCGGCACCTACGGCTCGTCACTGAACACCCACATGCGTACCGACCTCGTCATCAACGCGCTCGACGCGGCCGTCGTCGCCACTCCGCCCTCGGCTACCGCAGCCCCGCCGAGTACGAACGAACCCTCGAACCCACTACGCTGCTACCGATCGCGGCATAACCCGGTCTCCACACCCCCGGGGAAGCCCAGCTCTGCCAGCGTGAACGTCGACACGCCGCCCGGCCGACAAGCCGAACAGCGTGTCAACGAAAACCGTGAACGTTTGTGGTCAGGGCACTAGATCATACGGCGCCGTACCCGCCACACCACCACACCGATCAGGACCGCCGCGACGGCGACGAACAGGGCCGCCTCGATGAGCTGGAACGTCCAGAACCGGTCGGCCGGGTGGTAGACCCCGAACTGCTGGATGCCCCGCGCGTGCAGGAACTGGTTGAAATTGGTGCCGGCCCGGTTGGCGGCACCCTCCAGCTCGTAGTACTCGGTCCAGCTCAGCCTGCGCCCGGTGGCGTCTGCGTAGCCGTGTTCGATCACCCAGTCAGCGAAGCTGGGCACGGGCCGGTGCCCCGCCTGGTCCTTCGAGCCGCCGACGGGGACCGGCTCCATGGTGGTGAGCGGGGTGGCGTACGCGGGACGGGCCAACAGCGCCACCGACATCCGGGCGGCGAGGAACGCCCCGAACGCGACGCCGAACGCGGGCAGGCTGCGCCGCAGGATCGCCCCCGCGGCGGTGGCGACGCCGAACGCGAACAGCGCGTACGCCACCGGAACAAGTCCCTCCAGGTCGAAGGCGTCGTACTGGAAGCGCCCTTCCCACGCGTCGAATGGCTGACGGAACCAGGTGAGCACCGCGGTGAACATCCCGGTGAGCGTGACGGTGACGCCGGCCAGTGCCGCGAGCTTGGCCGCCAGCCAGCGCATCCGCGGCACGGCCTGCGTCCAGGCGAGCTGCCAGGTGCCGTCCTCCAGTTCGCGCGCGAGCAGCGGCGCACCGAGGAACGCACCGATGACGACAGGGACCAGATAGAAGCAGGCCAAAAGGTTCTCGACGTACCCGTACTCCTCGTCGAGCCGGCGGAAGGAGGCCGCGCAGGCCTCGTTGATACCGGCCTCTCCCGCACACCGGGCGGGACCGCCGGGGAACAGGTCGTGGGCCTGCGTCCCGAGCACGAGCAGGGCAATGCCGAACATGCCGACAAGCAGACCCAGGACGCAGACCTCGGTCCGGTGCTGGCGCCAGATCAACCACGTCATGCCGCCACCCCCGACGTGACCGCGGCGCTCGGCTCGGACGGCCGGCGCAGGTACGCCAGCACCAGGTCCTCCAGCGCGACCGGCTGGGCCTGCCACCCAGGCGCGGCCGGGATCGCGCCGTCGCGTACCAGCAGGGTCGTGTGCCGGTCGCTGTGGACGGCCTCCACGACGGCGCCGGCCCGGTCGAGGTCGGTGGCCGTGCGCGGGCCGACGAGCAGCCGGTGCTCGGCGAGGAGGGTGTCGATGTCACCGGTGAGCGTGACCCGGCCGTGGTTAAGCACGACCAGGTGGTCGCAGACGCGCTCCAGCTCGTGCACGACGTGGGAGGAGAACAGGACGGTCACCCCGCCTTCGGCCACCGCGCCCATGAGGACCTGCAGGAACTCGTGCCGGGCCAGCGGGTCGAGGCTGGCCACCGGCTCGTCGAGGACGAGCAGGTCCGGCCGCTTCGCCAGGGCCAGAGCCAACGCGACCTGGGCCTGCTGCCCGCCGGAGAGCGTACCGGCCCTGCGGTCGAGCGGAATGCCCAGCTTCGCCAGCCGGCGCTCGGCCAGCCCCTGGTCGAACCGCAGGTTGCAGGCCCGGCCGAAGCGGAGCATCTCGGCGACGGTGAAGCGCTTGTACAGCGGGTGGTCCTGGGCCAGGAACCCGACCCGGGACAGAGTTTGCGGGGTGCTGGCGGTGACGTCGTGGCCGAGGACCTCCACCGTGCCGGTGCTCGGTGCCAGCAACCCGACGACCAGGCGCAGCAGCGTGGTCTTGCCCGCGCCGTTCGGCCCGACCAGGGCGATCACGCCGCCCGCCGGCAGGGCCAGGGTGCAGTCGCGCAGCGCCCAGCCCCTCCGGTACCGCTTGCCCACACCGTCGGTGCGCAGCGCGAACTCGGTCGCTGTCACGCCACTTCCTCATTCCTCGTCTGCTGGTGGACGGAAGTAAAAAGCGCGTTGACCGCCTGCTCGTCGAGGCCGGCCGCGTAGGCGCGGCGCAGCCAGGTCGCCAGGCCGCGGCGCAGCGACGTGTACGTCGATGCCGACATCACGGCCGACTGCTGCTCATTGACGAACGTGCCCTGGCCGGGCCGGCCGGTGACCAGGTTCTCCTGCTCCATCTGCCGGTACGCCTTGGCGACGGTGTTCGGATTGATCGCCAGGTCCTCGACCACCTCGCGGATGAGCGGGAGGCGGTCACCGGGTTGGAGAAAGCCCAGCAGCACCGCCTGACGGACTTGCTGGACGAGTTGCAGGTACGGCGGCACGCCGGAGTGGGTGTCGAGCCGGAAGACGAACACGGTAGCCCCTTGCTGCTTTACTAGTACCATAGTAAAGCAGCAAGTTGGCGGTCAAGAGAGCCGACACGCCCGCACGACCGGCACCGGATCCGGGCGCACGCCGCGCCCCGACCGCGCGGGTACCCGCGCGGTCGGGGCGCGGCGGCGACAGTGACAACGGACCGGCGATGTACGCGATGAGGCGGCTGGCCGCGTGGACCTACTGTCGCCGACGGAGGTGGTCGGTTTGCGTACCGGGCCACAGACGTTGCAGTACACCGGCGTGCGTGACGGAATCGAGCTGGACGTGGTCAGCCATGACCTGCTGAAGTTCGCCAAGCTGTTGACCAGCCGCAACGGGTACGTCCTGGAACAGCTGCTGTCACCGCTGGTGGTCGTGACCACCGCGGTAGACGAGAAAGACCCGGCAGCCGTGGGCGCCCTACACGACCTGCTTGTACGTACCCGCCTGGGCTGAACCCACCAACCGGACCCGGATTCGAGGCAGACCTCGAGGCTCTACACAAGGCACAGGCAGGGAATCTACCCAGCCGCCAGCTCGGACCAGCGCCAAGGCCGCCTCAGCCGGCGCCGTCGGGGACACGGCCGCCGCGGGGTAGAAGTAGAACCGGCCACAAGCACAGTAGCCGGCACGTTGTGAAGCAGCGGCCACGTATGGGTGACCGCTGCTCCCCGACGGCTTACAGCAAGGGAGCAATCATGACTTTGCTTCAGCGCGAGGAACTGGTCTTCGCTCCGCTCTACAAGTACCTGAGCGTGCGGCAATCCGATCGAGGCCGACCACAGCCAATTCAAGCACCAGCTCAGCCCGATACGCGGACTCCGTTCCGACCGCGCCGCCCAGACGATCGTCACCAGCCACGCCGTCGTGCAGAACCTCCGACGCGGACACTACGAACTCGCCACCGACGCCCCACCCGCGACCCGGGTGGCCGCCGCGTTCACTGAACTCGCCCAAGCGATCTGACCAGCGCCACTAACACGGCTCCACATGCCCACCGGTCCGCCAATGCAACAGCGCCTCCGCGGCTTCTTGGCCAATGTCGACCCCGTCACGGTATACATCGAGGATCACGGATCGCTTACTGAGCATCGCAGATCTCCTCTCCACCAGGTACACCGAGGACGCCGCGTGGCAGTCAGCGTTTGAGCAGGGCCATGGCCAGGGTCAGCAGGGATGCGGCGCCGGCGAGCGTGCGGACCAGGTTCCAGCGGTTCCAGGTCGCTTCGAAGGCGGCGCGGACTGCGGCCGGGTCGGCCATGTCCGCGACCGGGCCGGCCCGGTCCAGACGGTAGTTCAGCGGAGCGCTCACGAACGCCGTGACGGCAAACAGGATGGCGTACAGCACCGTCGCCGCGAGCAGCCAGGGGAACATGGCGCGGTATTCCGGGCCGCGGTGCAGGACGACCGCGACGATGGCGAGTACGAGGGCGCCGACGTAGGCGGTGAGGAACCAGCCGTTGAGGATGACGACGTTGACCTTCTGCATAACGTCGATGAGCACACGGTCTTCGGTCTGGCGCAGGGCCAGCATCACCGAGGTCGAGTACGTGAAGAACACGCCGGCGGATAGTCCGACGAAGAGCGTGGCGGCGGCAAGGACCGCGATGCGTACCTGTTCCATATCAAAGATTCAATACGATCGTCGACAGACGAGCAATGGCTGAAAGTCGCTCATCCATGTTCCATCGTCCAACAGTGTGCGAGGAGGTTAATGAAGTGATCTCAGCGACTTTGCGGTAGGTACTTGTGTTCGAAATGGGTCAGATGTAGCGCGGCGGCGACGATGTCGCCGCTCCTGCGGGGGCTGATCAGGGCCCCGGCAAAGATGCTCCTATAGATGTCAAGCCGCGAGTTGAAGATCGTTTGCTGTGATGAGCTGGTAGAGCTCGCGGGCGACGCAGCGCTTGAGGCAGCGGATGATCTCTTTCTTGGACATGCCTTCCCTGGTGCGTCGCTGCATGTGGTCACGGGTGCGTGGGTCCCATCGCAGCCGGACGAGTACGACGCGGTTAACCAACAGCTGCCCGGTGACGTCGGGTCCGACGCCGTTCACGGCCAGCAGGGCCGGGTTGATGGCGGCGACCAGTGGATCAAGTAGTTCGTCGAGGTTGGCGATCTCGGTGGATAGGTGCTGGTGGCGGCGGGCCAGCGAGCGAAGCGCGACGGCGACGGCTGGGATGGCCGCGTCACCTTGGTCGGGTTGCAGATCCGCGCAGGTGGCGATCAGCTTCGTGATGTTCAGGTTGCGCCATTGGGCGCGTAGTTCGTCGGGGGCGGTGACGATCGGGGCCTTCATCTGTCGTTGAGTCTCGGCGCGCTGGTCGACGGCGTGCAGGTGGTCGACCGGGACGAAAACCCGTGAACCTGTGGTGAATGCGATGTCCCGCATAAGCCTGGCTCCTCGGAGTCGGTACAGCATCGTCGCCCGTTGGTACCACGCGGAACGCAACAGCCGCGCATGCCTTGCTCCCACCGTTTCCACGGCGTCCCGAGCCGATCCGGCAGACCGCGCCGGACCTTGCGGTGATGTTGCGCGCCCGTCCGCACGCTACCGAAGATGAAACCGACTGAGATTTGGATGTCGTTCGCCCGGCAGGTCGACGCCCGGCCGGACGCCACGGCCCTCGTGGCGAAGGGCCGGCTCATCTCCTACGGCGAGCTCGGCGACCTCGTCGCCACTGCCTCTGCCCGCCTCGACGGGCTCGACACGACCGGTCGGGAGCCGATCGCCGTGTCCGCAACGAAAACACCGCACACCATCGCCATGGTGCTGGCGTGCCTGAAGGCACGCCTACCCGTGGTACTGCCATCGGCGACCCTGCCGGAAGCCACGCTGCAACGCCTCGTGGACAAGGCCCGGTGCCGCCATCTGCTCGACGCCGACGGCACCGGTCCCGCCCGGGCCGGCACCACACCGGCACCGGGCGTGCCCGGCAACCCGGACGACGTCGCGTTCATCCTCACGACGTCGGGGTCTACGGGCATCCCGAAGCTGGTGCCGCTCAGCGCGGGCGCGGTCGAGCGCTTCGCCGACTGGGCCGCCGGTCAGTTCGACCTCGGCCCCGGCGCATCGGTGCTCAATTATGCTCCGCTGAACTTCGACCTGTGCCTGCTCGACGTGTGGGCGACGCTGCACCACGGTGGTCAGGTCGTCCTCGTCGACCCGGACGCCGCCACCAACGGGCGATACCTGATCGACGCGATCGACGACAACGCCGTCACCGTCGTGCAGGCCGTGCCGATGGCGCACCAGCTGATGGTCGACGCCGCCTGCGACGCGGACCGGCAGCTCACGTCGGTACGCCATCTGATCTTCACCGGCGACCACATGCCCGCGCGGTGCCTCACCCGGTTGCCCGGCGTGTTCCCCGCCAGCCGCTTCTACAACATCTACGGCTGTACGGAAACCAACGACAGCTTCATGCACGAAGTCGACCGCGGCGCGTTGCCGCTCGACGGTGTCCCGCTCGGCACCCCGCTGCCCGGTGTCGACGCGGTCGTTCTCGACGACGACGGCAACGAGATCACCGGGCCGGGACAGGGCGATCTGGTCGTCGCGACGCCGTTTCAGTCCGCGGGGTACCTCGGCGCGGACCCGGCGGCACCGAACCCGTTCGTGCCGGCCCCCGCGGGCCGACCGCCGGGCATTTCCGACCGCTACTACCGCACCGGCGACGTGGTGCGCCGCGACGGCGACGGCTTGCTGTACCTGGAAGGCCGCAACGACCTTCAGGTGAAGGTTCGCGGCACGCGGCTCAACATCGCGGTGGTCGAACAGGTGCTGCTCGACCACGAACAGGTCGCCGAAGCCGTCGTCCTGGCCGTCCCCGACCCCGTCGCCGGGCACCTGCTGCACGGGGTCCTACGCCGCGTGCCCGGCGCCACCGTCAACACCCTCGCGCTGCGTCAGCACTGCGCCCGGCACCTGCCGACGGCGGCGATCCCGTCGACGCTGCGGCTTTCCGAAGACCCCTTGCCCCGCACGAGCACGGGCAAGGTCGACCGCCAGTCCCTCACCCAGATCCTCAGGTCCCCTCAGTCGGAGGCGACCGTCGCGAGAAAGGAATTGGCCCGATGAACCATATCGAGCACATCAAGAGCTTCCTGATCACGGAGTTCCTGCCCGGCGTGCAGGCGTCGGAACTCACCACCGACTACGACCTGCTCACCAACGGCGTCGTGGACAGCCTCGGGCTGCTCAAGCTCATCGCCTGGGTCGAGTCGGAGTTCCAGGTCACCGTCAACGACGCGGCGCTGGACCCGGACAACTTCCGCACCGTCGACGCCATCAACGCCTTCGTGGCGCGGGCGTCGCACCCGGTCAAGGCGGGTTGACCCGTGCACGCCGCGATCGCCGCCCTGCGGGCCGGTCGGCCGGTCGACACCGCGACCTGGTCGTCGTTCTGGGACGAGCTCAGCGCCGACACGCTGGGACCCGGCGAGCCGGCGTCGCTCATGGCCGCGCTCAGCCTCGACGGGGTCGTTCCGGACACGCTCGCCAACCTGGCCCGGTCGCTGCACGCGCGCCGCACCGGGCCGGTCCGCGCCTTCCCCGGGGCGGTCAACGTCGTCGGCACGGGCGGCGGTGTGTCGACGTTCAACGTCTCCACGGCCGCCGCGTTCGTCGCGACGACACTGGGGGCCCGCGTCGTGAAGACCGGGTCGCGGGCCTACTCCAGCAAATTCGGCTCGATCGACCTGTTGGACCGGCTCGGGATCCCGCTCACCAAGTCCTACGACGAGACGGCGGCGTGGCTGGACCGCCACGGCATCGCATTCGCCGGCTACTTCGTGTATCCGGTAGAGCTGACCGTGCTGGCCCGGCGGATCCTGCCGCTGCCGATGAAGCCCTACGGCCGGGCGCTCAACCTGCTGGGCCCGTTCCTGCCGGCGCTGCCGGGAACGCGTCAGCTGACCGGCCTGCCGAACCCGGGGCTGCTGCCGCTGGCACGCAGGCTCGCGGCGGCGGTCGAGGACCGCGATATCTGGTTGGTCACCAACAACGTCGGTGCCGACGAGCTCATCAGCTTCGCTGACAACGCGGTCCTGCCCGGGCCCGACGCACCGGAGATCCTGCTGAACCGCCGGAACCTGCAGCTCGCCGACGGTTCGCTGCCGGACCTCGCGGCGGTCGCGGACAACGACCGCCTCGTCGAGCACTTCCTGGACGTTGTGTCCGGGCGGGCCGGCGAGGTGGCCACCCAGACCGTCGCGCTCAACGCCGCCGCTCTGGCCATCGCGGCCGAACGGGAGACGGGCTGGCGCAACGCGATGGACTCGGCGCTGGCGGCGATGCGCGACGGTGCGGTCCGCAACTTGATCGAGGCCGTGCGGACCGGCAAGCCGTCGCCGCTACTGAGCCGGGCGGCGTCCGGTGCATGACATGTACTTCCCGCGCCCGCCGGGCCTGGCCGTCTTCCTCAACGCCGGCGACCCGCCGTTCGACGTGCTCGACGACGTCGCCGACATGCTCGACGAGTACGAGGTCGACGTCTTGGAACTAGCGGTGCCGTTCCCCGACTCCATCAGCGACGGGCCGGTCATCCGGCGGTCGGCGGACCGGGCGCTCGCGGCCGGTACCGACCTGCGCGACGTCCTCGCGTTCGTCGAACGCTGCCGCAGCCGGCACCTGCACCTCAAGGTGGTCGTGCTGGCCGATTGGGCCTACACCGTCCGTCCCCGTTCCATGGCGCAGGTCGTCACGGCCGTCGCCGGTGCGGGGGCGGCCGGGATGCTCCTGCACGGTGCACCACCCCGGGTCCGCCCGGACTTTTACGACCGGGCCGGCGCCGCGGGACTGCCCGTGGTCACCACGTGCTACGCGTCCTCGACCTCGGCGGTCGTGGCGGAGGCGGCGGCCCACGCCTCCGGCTACGTGTACCTGGTGACGCACTACGGCGCCAGCGGTTCCGGCCCGGCGCCCGACGCGCAGGCACTGCGCTCCCCCATCGACGCCTTGCGGGCCCTGACCGACGCGCCGATCGCGGTCGGTTTCGGGATCCGCACGACGGCCGACGTCCGGCGGGTACACGCGGCGGGCGCCGACGCGGCGGTCGTCGGCAGCACCGTCGTCGCGCGTGCCGAGGCGTCATACCTCACCGGCGGTGACGTCGTCGCCGACCTCGCCGACCTCGTCACCGACCTGCGTCCCAACCACCACGTCCGGTCCCTGCGACCGGTTCGCCACTCCTGAGAGGAGCAATCCGATGATCGTCCGCTCGCTGGACAACGTCCTCACCGTTGACTGGGGTAACGGCGTCAGCCGCCGCTTCCTGCTGCAGTCCGACGGCCTCGGCTATACGGTCACCGACACGATCGTGCTGGCCGGCACCAAGTCGCTGCTGGAGTACCGCAACCACCTGGAGGCCTGCTACTGCATCGAGGGCGCCGGCGAGGTCGTCAGCATGGACGGCACGTCGCACCGCATCACCCCGGGCACGATCTACGCCCTGGACAGGCACGACGCCCACTACCTGATCGCCGACCCGGACACCGACCTGCGCCTCGTGTGCGTGTTCTCGCCCGCCCTGCGCGGCGACGAGACGCACAGCCTCGACGCAGCCGGCACCTCCGCGTACTGAGGCCGCGCGCATGCGCACCTGGACCGAGGATCAGCTTGCACTGCGCGACGGCATGGAGCGGGTCTGCCGCGACCTGGCCGTCGGCGAGCACGACGCCGCCGGAAGCGGGTTCCCGTGGGACGCGTGGAAGTCGCTGCGCGCCTCAGGGATCATGAGTCTGCCGTTCGACCCCGCCTGGGGCGGGGCGGGCGCCGACCTGCCCACCACGATGTACGTGCTGGAGGCCCTCGGCAAAGGGTGCCGTGACGGCGGGCTGAGCTTCTCCGTCGCCACCACCCTGTGCAGCACGGGCGTGCTGCTCCAGCACTTCGGGACCGAGGCGCAGAAGGACCGGTACCTGACCCGGCTGTGCGCGGGCGAGCTCATCGGCGCCCACGCGATCAGCGAGCCCGACACCGGGTCCGACGCGCTCAGCATGCGCACGACAGCCGTACGGGACGGCGACCACTTCGTCCTCAACGGCAGCAAGAGCTTCGTCAGCAACGGCCCGATCGCCGACGTGGTCGTCGTCTACGCCCGGACCAGGCCCGAGGGCGGGCCGCTCGGCATCACCGCGTTCCTGGTCGACACGCAGACCCCCGGCTTCACGGCCGGCCAGCCGCTCAAGAAGATGGGCCTGACGTCGTCGCCGATGAGCGAACTGTTCCTCGACGACTGCCGGGTGCCGGCCGACCGGGTCATCGGCGGTGTCGGGCGTGGGTACCTGCTGCTCGAACACGTAATGACGCACGAGATCCTCTGCTCGTTCGTCATCAACGTCGGAGAGATGCAGCACCGGTTCGAGCGCTGTCTGGAGTATGCCCGGATCCGCACTCAGTTCGGCAAGCCCATCGGTTCGTACCAGGCGATCTCGCACAAGCTGGTCGACATGCGCATCCGCCTGGAGACGGCGCGCCGGTGGTTGTACGACACCGCCGAACGCCTCGTCGCCGGCCAGAACGTCACGATGGACGTGGCAATCAGCAAGCTGCTGACCAGCGAGGCGAACGTCGCCTCCGGGCTGGCGGCCATCCAGATCTTCGGCGGTAACGGCTACATGTCGGAGTACGGACTGGACCGCGAGCTCGCCGACGCCGTCGGTAGCACCATCTACTCGGGAACGACCGAGATTCAGTACAACCGGATCTCTTCGCTGCTGGGGCTGTGAGGATGCTGCTGAAGGTTTGCGGCGCCACCCGCCGCGAAGACGTGGCCCTGCTCGGCGCCTCGGGCACAGACCTCATCGGTCTGTGGCACGGGGTGCCGGGCGGCCACGCCGACCTGTCCCTCGGCCGCTTCTCCGCCCTGGCGCAGGCGTGCCGCAGCGCCTGGGCGACGGCGACACGGCCGGCACCGGACCCGATTATGGTTACGTTCCTGCGGGACCCGGCCGCCATCCTGGAGGCCTCCCGCGCCGCAGATGTGCGGTGGCTGCAGCTGCACGGTTACCAGCCGCCGGCCGTCGTCGCGGCGATCAAGCGAGACCGGCCGGAGGCTACGGTCGTCAAGGTGCTGCACGTCACCGGCGACGCCTGCGTCGAGCGGCCGCTGCTGGCGTCCTACGAGCGGGCCGGCACCGACATGTTCCTGTTCGACGCGACGAGCCCTGGCGGACAGGTCGGCAGCACCGGCGTCTCGCTGGACCCCGACGTCGTGATCGACCTTGCCGAGGCGACGACGATCCCGTTCCTGCTTGCCGGCGGGATCTCGGCCCACAACCGTCCCAGGTACGACAAGGTTTCCGCGCATCCTCGGTTCGCCGGTGTCGACGTCGACACGGCCGCGAGGGACCTGACAGGGGCGTTCTGTCCCGTCAGGGTCAGCGGCATCCGGCAGCAGTGGCGTGCTGTCCCGGACATGGAGGAGGTAGCCTGATGGCCTCGGCCTTCGTCGATGCCCTGACAGGGGCAGGCCGCCCCGTTGTCATGGAGCTCAAACCGCGCTCGGCCGGCGGCGAGGACCTGTTCCGTGGCCGCACCCCGGCCGAGATCGTGGCGCGGTACGAAGCTGCGGGTGCCCCGTGCCTGTCGGTCGTCACCGGCCGCTGGTTCGGCGGCGACGCTAGCCTGCTGGCCACGGTCGCCCGGTCCACGGATCTGCCGATCCTGCAGAAGGACTTCATCACCAACGCCGGGCAGTTGCAGGTGGCGAAGGACCTCGGTGCCTCCGCGGTGCTGCTGACCGCGACGCTGCTGCCGCGGGTCGCGCTGGAGCGACTGACCGAGCGGGCACTGGGGCTCAATCTGACCCCCTTCATCGAGGTGGCCGGCGGCGACGAGGTCGAGGCCCTCCCCCGGTGCGAGGGGTGCGTGGTGGCCGTCAACAACAAGGACATCCGCCTTCGTGAACGCGGCGACGCCGACATGGACCGCAGCCGCAAGCTGCTGCCGGCCGTGCTCGGGACCGGGACGTCCTGCCCGGTCAGCGCCAGCGGCATCGACGACCCGTGGGTGGCCGCCGATTTGCTCAGCGCTGGTTACGCCGGGCTGCTGGTCGGCACGCATCTGTTGCGGGCAGACCGGCTCGAGTCATGGTGTGAGGATCTCGACGCCCTCCGCCGCCCTGCCGCACGCGGGACTCGCTGAGCGAACCGAGCGACAGCTCGTTCCACTCGACGGCGAGCGGCAGACCCAGTTCGCCGGCGGCCGCGATCACCCGGACGGCGAGGTCGCCCGCTTCCAGATACCGCTGACGTGCGATCAGGGCCCGTGTGACCCGCAGGGGTCGTTCCTGGTCGTACGGGTCGAGGTCCATGGCCGCCTCCAGGCGTGCCATGGCCTCGTCCATGGCGTCCGCGTCGATCGCGGCGGTCAGCACGACGTCGATCAGGCCGAGGACCCGGCGGCGCATGACCTCACGGCGTTGCGTGATGGCGTCGTCATAGAGGTCATCGGGCAGCAGCGGGCCGCCGAACGCGGTGAGCGCGATGCGGGCGCGGGCGACGCGCTCGTCGTCCTGCGCGGCCGCGACCGCCCGGGCCAGGTCCTCGAACGCGTGCAGGTCGACCTTGCACGAGGACAGGCTCAGCAGCTGCCCCGTCCGGCTCACCAGCGACCCGTACGCGGCGCGGACCCTGGTCAGGACATTCTTGAGGCGGCGCTGCCCGACCCCGGGCATCTCGCCCGGCCACAGTGCCTCCACCATCGTCTCGACGCGGACGGAACCATTGGCGAGAACGAGATGCTTCACCAACTGGCTGACCCGGCCGGTGCCGTGCAGCACGGTGTTGCCCTTGCGGACCTCGAACCCGCCGAGCACCCGGACCTCGTAGCAGCCGCCCTCGCCGGCCCCGTCGCCAGCGGGCGGACCGTCCACGGCCGCCGACGGCAGCCGAATCGCCGAGCGCAGGACCCCGGCCACCCGCCGTTCCCGGCGGTCGAGCAGGTCGGGATGGCCGAGACTCGCCGCCCGGTCCAGCGCGAGCAGCAGGCACTGGTCGGCCGCGTCGATGTCGCCGGCGGCGTGGCGGACGTAGCCGGTCAGCAGCTCGGCCTTCCACCGCAGGCAGGGGGCGATCTCGCCATCCTTGAGCATGCGTTGCAGGACGTCGGCGGCGGCGGGGTCACCGCGGCGGGCGTCGATGAACGCCTCTGTGAGAGCGACGGTCAGCGAGTCTTCGATGCGGTGCTCCCGGGCGGTGGCGAGCAGTCGGGCAGCGGGGCCGTCCGCCCCGACCACCGCACAGGCGTCGGCGGCCTCGCACAGGAAGAGCAGACCGCCGCCGTCGTGGTTCATGAGCTGGCCGAGGTGTGCCTCGGCCCTGGCTAAGTGCTCCAGGACCCCGGCTGTGTCATGATCGTTGGCTGCCACGATCAGACGGGTCCACGCGGCGTGGCCGGTGACCCAGTCGATGCCCAGCAGTTCGGCGAGCCGAATGCCGTCGTCGAGGATGGCGAGCGGCCGATCGGCCTCGCCGCTCAGCGCCAGCAGCCGCGCCTCCATGACGAGGCACAGCATGCGGTCGAACTGGGTGTCGCTGGTGGTGCCGAGTCTACGCAGCAACATGGCGCCCTCACCGGTCTTGCCGAGGACGGACAGCACGTGCGTGGCGAGCGCGCGCTGGACGGCCGCGACGCGGGCGGGCTCGCCCAGCTCGCCCCACATGATGGCGGCCTGGCGCATGGCGTTCTCGGCGCGGCGCAGGCTCGGCTCGTCCGGCCGATCGGACAGGGCCACGCCGAGGGCCTCGAGCAGGCTCGCCTGCGCACGCGTACCCTCCGCGGCTCCCTCCAGGAGCCGTTCGACGTGTGCGAGCACGTCCGGCTCACGCACCAGCGCCCGCTGGATCAGCCATTCGCTCTCGACCTCCGTAGCGAGGTCGTCGTCGGCATCCTGCTCCCGCACGATGCGCAGCGCCCGCCCGATGACTTCCCGTTCCTCGGCGAGCTGGCCCAGGTTGCGGTGGGTGCGGGCCAGGTGCAGCAGCACCTGTGGGGCGGCTTCGGCGGCCGGCCCGAGGCGGGCCATTAGGTGGATGAACTCGACCGGGTCGAGCTGGTTGATCCGGGAGGTTGGCAGCTTGGCGACGAGCGTCGCGGCCTGCTCAGGGTCGCCGCTGTCGGCTAGCAGGCTGGCCGCCGCTAGTTCGGCGCCCTGCGACATCAGCAGCGGGGCGGCCCGCTGCGCGATGGCCGGGTCGAGCGGCGCCAGCGCGGCGAGGGACTCCCGCGACTCGCTGCACAGCCGTGACCACCCGTTGGCGCCGACGGCGAAAGGGATGCCGGCCCGGATGAGGCGGCGCAGCAGCCCCGGGTGCCCGAGCCCTTCCACCAGCCGGTCGTTGACCATCGGGAACGCTGCGACCTGGGTCAGCAGGTAGCGGTCGGACGGATCGAGGTCGGCGGCGTAGTGGTCCATCAGCTGCCGGATCAGCCCTGGATGGCGCAGCAGGACCGTGGCGGCCGCGATACGGTCCGGCGTGCGGGCGAGGCGGCGCAGCATCACCAGCAGCAGCGCCACCCAACCGCCGGACAGGTCGTGCAGGGTGGCGGCGAGCCGCGCGCCGTCCTCGTCACCGATCTCGAGGCGGGCAAGGGCCTCGGCCTCGTGCTGCGTGAGGCGCAGGTCCTGGGTGTTGAACCGTGCGGCGGTGCCCTGGAACTCCATGGCCGCCAGCGGCGCCGGCAGCAGGCGCCCGCTGACGAGGATCCGTGGTGGCTGCGGGCCGTCTTGGGCCAGGTCGGCGAGCCAGGCGGCGGCCTCGTCGGTGAGCGCCTCGGCGTTGTCGACGACCAGCAGGCTGGGCTCCGGCGACGCGGCCAGCAGCGCACCGATCCGCCTGGCGGTGCCGTTCGCGGGCGGGCATGCCCGGTCGGGTGTCTGGTCGGCCGCGTCGAAGATCGACGATGTCAGCTCGTCGATCGTGACCGGGTGGTCGCGAGGTAGGCTCACCTCGATGCTGTTGCCGGTACTGGCACCGACCTGCCGGATCAGGACGCTCTTGCCGAACCCGCCGCCCGCCTCGATGAGGACCGAATGCCTCACGTTGAGGATTTCTCCCACGAGCCGCTGACGTGGAACGAAAGGCACTCGAACCATACGAGGCGAACCCCTCATGCCTGCTGAACCGGCGAGTCCCAGCAGCACCGTCACGCTGGTTTGATTGGACCGTACGCTAACATGAATAGGTGGTAATAACTTCGGCCGTCTGATTAAACGAGCGATGCTCATCGTGACGGAAACATGACAGTTGTCACACGCGCTCCGCGCCCGTGCGCGAGAGCCGGTGCTCCGTGTCGTGACCGGCACCAGGCACGACCTGCTGCCGGGAGGTCAGGTGCCGACGCCGCGCATCACTCACCTGCTGGTCGACCGACTGACGGACGATGTCGTGGCGGAACTCGTAGACCGCTGCCCGGTCGGGGTGCTGAGAACCGGCGGCGGTCACCTCGGCCAGGATGCCGATCTCCAGCAACGCCTCCAGCGCATCGAGAGCGGCCAGGACATCGAGGTTTGCCGCGTCCGCGACGGTGTCGAAGCCGAACGACGGGCCCATGACGGCCGCGACCTGCAGCAGCCGGGTGGCGTCCTGGCCGATCGAGGCGAGCTTCGCCGCGACCAGCCTCGCGACGGCCGGTGGTACCGCATCGGGACCGGCCTGGTGCCGCAGCACCTCGAGCAGCATGTACGGATTTCCGCCGCTTCGGGCGTGCGCCCACCGGACCGGGTCGCCGTCGGCGGTGCCGGCGGCGGTCCCGAGCTCGGCGGCGAGCATCCGGGCGGCGGCGAAGTCGAGACCGCCGAGCGTCACCTCGGTCCCCTCACCGGTGTGCTCCAGCGGCAGCATCACCTCGTCCATGCAGCCCCTCACCCGGCGCCGGATCGACGTCGGGAGGTCGTTGCGGGCGGCCACGACAACGCACAGCCGCGTGTCGGCGCCGGCGCGCAGCAGATACCGCAGCAGCGCCACCGTCTGCGGGTCGGCCCAGTGCACGTCGTCGATCAGCAGGGCGCAGGGCCGCTCGCCCGCCGCCACCGTCAGCAGCTGGGCGAACGCGGCGAAGACGACCGGCTGCTCCGGCAGCTCACCCGACGGGCACGGCCCGCCGAGCGACGGCAGCAGCATGCGCAGCGGGCCCCGGGCGGCCGGCGAGACGGCGTCCAGCGGGTCGTCCGGCGAGGCGGCGACGTAGCCGTCCAGCGCCTCCACGATCGGCTGGTACGGCACCATCGCGCCCTCATCGCACCGGCCGACCAGCACGAGCCCGCCGTCGGCGGCGACCGCGGCGCCGGCCTCCCGCAGCAGCCGCGTCTTGCCGATCCCGGCCTCACCGGTGACCAGGACAAACTGCCGGCGCCCCCGCGTGGCCCAGGACCAGGCACCGGCCACCGTCGTCATCTGCTGCTCGCGCCCGACGAACGGCACCGGGCGGTGGCGGTACCCGCCGGCGCCACCGCTCGGGACGGCCGGCGCGGACGCCGGGCCGAGCAGCGCCAGATATGCGGCCTCGGTCTCCGGCGACGGATCGACCCCGAACTCCTCGGCGAGGTGCCGGCGCAGCCGCTGGTACGCCCGCAGGGCCTCGCCCCGGTTGCCCATCGCCTCGCGGACCGCCATGAGGCAGCGGTGGGCGCTCTCACGTTCGGGTCCGCGGGTTGTCGCCTCCTCGGCGAGCAGCGCGGCCCGAGGATGGTCGCCGGAACGCATCGCCGCCTGGCCGGCCACCTCCAGCGCGGTGACGAGATACTCGGTCAGCCGCTCGCGCCGTTCTGCGACCCAGTGCCCCTCATGCTCGGACAGGAACGGGAACCGCAACCGGTCGGCCGCAGCCGCCGCCAGCCGGTCCGCGGTGGCAAAGTCGCCGGCGTCGAGCGCCCCGCGGGCGTCGGTCACCGCCCGCATCGCCTCCTCCACGTCGATGAGCACGTTGCCGTCCAGCGCGAGGACGTACCGGCCGCCGCGCTTGACGAGCGGGTTCACCGGGTGGCTCTGTAGCGGGCCTACGAAGGCGCGGAGCCGGCTGATCAGTGTGCGCAGGGCCGATGCCCAGGTGGGTGGCAGCGCACCCGGCCAGATGACATCGGCCAGCTCGTGCCGGGTCACGCCCTCCGGGCCGGCCAGGGCCAGGCGGGCGAACGCCACCCGAGCCTGCGCGCCATGCAGGTGGTAGACGATGCCGGCGCACCGAACGGCCATCAGGCCCATCAACTCGATTTTCGCTTCCATGTGATCCCGCCCCCGCAGCCTGAGGATGTCTGTGTGTTTTCTCAGGATCAGCCGAGCGGGTACCACGGAGGTACCGAGCAAGGGTGGTATCGGCCCCGCTCCGGAACCATCGGCGGCCCGCACGTGTCTTCTCGGCCGGGCCGCCGGTGCCGAGCGGGCCGTCCGACGGCGCCTGCGGATTGCGGAGCGATTGCACCGGCACTCGTACGGTCCACCGGACGCGCCGAATCACCGACGAACAGGAGCTCACCATGAACCTTCCCACTCTCGAGGTGGCTGTCGACCGCTTGAAGGCCGTGAGCCGGATCTCGGACCTCGATCCCGACACCCCCCTGACCGCTTCCGGTGTCGACTCGCTCGACCTCATGGAGTGGGTCAGCGACATGCAGGAGCGGTACCCGGACCTGGGTGTGGACGCGTCGATCGCCGAGCAGGTCGACGACACCATCACGTTCCGCAGCATCCACCAGCAGTTGCTCTCCGCAGCCAACGGCTCGTCTCCGGTCGCCGGCGCGACCGGAGACGCGTGACCGCGGAGCCACGGATGTCCGGCATCGGCATCATCGGCTGGGGCAAGTACGTGCCCGAAGGCAGACTGACCAACTCGGAACTCTCGGCCCGCTTCGGCGTCGACGAGGACTGGGTCGTGCAGCGCACCGGCATCCGGGAACGGCGGGTCGTCGGCCCCGGCGAGACGACCGCCTCCCTGGCCGTCGAAGCCGGCCGTCGTGCGCTGGAGCACGCCGGTTTGCGGCCCGACCAGATCTCCCATCTCATTCTCGCCTCCGGCACGCCGGAGCAACTGTCGCCGGCCACGTCCGCCTTCGTCCAGCGCGAGCTCGGTACGGCAGGCGGCGCCCACGACGTCAACGCTGAGTGCGCCAGCTTCGCCTACGGTTTCGTGGTCGCGGCCGGGCTCATGGCGATCGACCCGCGCCCGATCCTTCTCATCGGGACCGACACGCACTCGCTGGTCGTCAACCCTGAGGACCGGGACCTGAGCGTGCTCATCGGCGACGGCGCCGGCGCGGTCGTCCTGGCCCCGCACAGCCGCAGCTGGCTGCGCGGCTGGGATATGGGCTGCGACGGCTCAAAGGTCGACAGCCTCAAGATTCCCGCCGGCGGTAGCCGGATGCCCGCAACCGAGGAGACGTTGCGCGAGAAGCTGCACTACGCACAGATCAAGGGCAACGAGATTTACCTGCACGCCATCCGGTTCACCGTCGGGTCGGTACGCAAAACCCTGCAGGCGGCACAGCTCGGCCCCCAGGACATCGACCACCTGCTGCCGCACCAGGCGAACCTGCGCATCATCGACTCGATCGTGGAGCACAGCGGTGTGCCCCGGGACCGGCTGATCACCAACATCGAGTACTACGGCAACACCGGGGCGGGCTCGATGCCGATCGCCCTGGCCGAGGCACTGGACGCGGGACGCATCCAGAAGGGCGACCGGGTCATGTTTGCGGCGTTCGGCGCCGGCATGGTCTGGGTCACCGCGCTGATCGAGTGGGGCGCGGGCGAGCCGACGGAGTGGCGGTCATGACGCAATCCACGATGGACGGACGGCAGATCTCGGCGCCGCGCCCGGAGAAGCCGGTCGCGCTGGTGACCGGTGCGTCCGGCGGCTTCGGCGCCGCCGTGGCGATCGAGCTCGACCGGCTAGGGTGCCGCGTCGCGCTGCACTACAACAGCGCCGCCGACGGCGCCCGAGAGGTCAGCGAGCAGCTCACGAACGACTCGACGGTCGTGCAGGCGAACGTCGGGGACTGGGAGTCGGTCAGCGCCATGCACCGGCGGATCACCGAGCAGCTCGGCGAGGTCGACATCCTCGTCAGCAACGCAGCCATCCGCAAGGACGCGCTGATGATGAGCCAGGCGCCGGACGTGTGGGCCGAGGTCATCCAGACGAACCTGCTGGGCACATTCCACGCGTGCCGGGCGGTGCTGCCGTCGATGGTGAAGCGGCGGTGGGGCCGGATCATCAACGTGGTGTCGCCGTCGGCGCTCGTCGCCACGTCCGGGCAGACCGCCTACGCCGCCTCGAAGTCCGGCGTCATCGCGCTGACCCGCACCCTCGCCACCGAGTGCGGCCGGCGCGGGGTGACGGTCAACGCCATCTCGCCCGGCTTCATGGAGACGCGGATGACGGCGAACGCCACCGACAAGTTCCGGCAGAACCTCACCGCGAACCTGCCGGTCCCGCGGCTCACCACCCCCGAGGAGGTCGCGCCGACGGTCGGCGTCTTCCTCGACAACGGGTACCTGACCGGCCAGGTGCTCAGCGTCGACGGCGGGATCTCCCTCATCTGACGGCACACCCGTCCAGCCGGAGGACAGCGACATGACGGTCACCGACCTGACGAACGGCACGGCACGGCTGCTGCTCTGGGCGGGAGCCGACCCGGCAGCCGAACGCGCCGCCCGGGCCGCGGTGACCGACGCGGCACGCACCGGGGCCCCGATCCCCCGTCCGGTTCCGGGGCCCGTGCGCGGGGCGGTCGTCACGACGCCGGCCCGCGCCCTCGACGACATCGTGGCCGCCCCCGTGCGGCAGGTACCGGCCGGCGGACCCCGGCCGGCCGTCCTGTTGCTGCCCGGCCAGGGTTCCCAGCACGACGGCATGGCGGTGAGTCTGTACCACGACGAGCCCGTGTTCCGCTCCGCCGTCGACGACGTGTTCGAGGCGTGGGGACCCGGCGGTGCGGACATCCGCGTCGACTGGCTCGGCACCGGCACCGGTCCGGGCATCCCGATCGACGACCCCCGCCGGGCCCAGCCGCTGCTCTTCGCCGTCGACCACGGGCTGGGCCGGCTGCTGCTGAGCTGGGGCGTCAGACCGGCCGAGGTGCTCGGGCACAGCGCCGGAGAGATCGTGGCGGCGACCCTCGCCGGGGTGTTCACCGTCGCCGAGGCCGTCGCCATGGTGCGCGGCCGGGTGAGCGCCGCCGTTGCGGTCCCCGCGGGCGGAATGCTCGCCGTGGCCGCGTCCGTCGACGAACTGCAGTCGTACCTGAGCGGGCAGGTCGCCGTCGGGGCCGTCAACGCCGACCGCCGCACGATGCTCGCCGGGCCGGACGCCGAACTCGCCGTCGCCGCGGCGCGGCTGACCGCCGACGGGTTCATGGTCCGGCGGGTGCCGTCGACCGTCCCGTTCCACAGCCCTGCCATGGAACCGGCCGTCGCCGCAGCGCAGCTGTCGTTCCGCGCGTCGCCGAAGCCGCCGGTGTTTCCCGTCCGGTCCGGCTACACCGCTCGGCCGATCACCGACGAGGAGGCCGGCGACGCCCGGTTCTGGGCCCGGCAGGCGGCCGACACCGTCCACTTCGGGCCCGCGCTGGGCGCGCTGCTCGACGAGGGCGACCGGCTGCTCGTGGAGTGCGGGCCGGGTCGCGTCCTGTCGTCCTTCGCCCTGCGCCAGCCGGCCGTGCGGGCCGGGGGCAGCAGAGTGGTTCCGATGCTGCCCGGCGATCGGCCCGACCGGCCCGCGACGCTCGAGGCCGCGGCGGCGCTGTGGCGCGAGGGTCACGACCTGAACGTGACGACACTTTAACCGAAGGTGATCGGCAATCAGACGATCGAACATGGTCGTTATGTCTGGTTAACCCCATGCGCCCGGTCCGGACCCGTGCATTCCTGACGGTCGTGGAATCGCACGGCGCCGATTTCTCCGCGACGGGTTCCCACCGACGAAAGCCTATTCTCGCTGACGCCCCGCATTCGCCGCCGCAGTGACCGAGGCCGACTTTTGATGCCCCTGCTCGCGGCCGTGCTGGACGGCACGAAGACGATGATCACCCCCTGCAGGACGACAAGTTCGGTGAGCCGCTGCCGACCGCCGGTGACCGGCCGATCGTAGAGATCGAACTGTCCGGCGTCCGGGTCTGCCGCCTCGGTGACGTCGACCGCCGGCACGCCCGCACCAGAGATGAGGGCGAGGACTCGGTCGTGGCGGGCCGGGCACGAGCGATCCGGACGCGGGACCGGCCTCCCGCACCCGGTTTCGGCAGCCCGGGTTTTCCGGGCCGGCGGACACATCGGTGGTGCGGCCAGCGGTTGCGAGTGTTCGTGCGATACAGACGCCACAACGAGAACAACGGTGGTCCGGCACCCTGCGGGCCGGACCACCGTCGGAGGAGAGCGTCAGCTCAAGCGGCTTTCCACACACCGGTGGGGGCGACCTCCGCCACCCAATCCGCGAAGTCGCGGGGCTTGCGGCCGAGGGCGCGCTCGACACCGTCGGTGAGGGAGCTGTTGCGGCCGTCAAAGAACTCGGAGATGAGGGTGGCCAGCGGGTCGGCGAACTCGCGCGGGGCACCGTCGGCGACGACGGCGTCGGCGAACTCCTCGCGGGTGATGGGCTGGTAGCGCAGCTCGCGACCGGTCGCGCGGGCGATCTCGGCGACGCCCTCGGCGAACGTCCACAGGCGCGGGCCGGTCAGCTCGTAGCGCTGCCCGACGTGGCGGTCCTCGGTGAGGGCGGCCACGACGACGTCGGCGATGTCGTTGGCGTCGATGAACGGGTCGGAGTTGTCACCACACGGCAGGGCCAGCACGCCCTGACGCAGCGGCTCGAGGAAAACCCCCTCGTCGAAGTTCTGGTTGAAAGAGGCCGGGGCGACGATGGTCCACTCCACCGGGAGACTCGTGACGGCGTCCTCGCAGAGCACGGCCTCCTCCTGGTTGCGGGCCGACAGCAGAACCAGGCGCTGCACGCCGGCGTCGGCGGCGATGCGGGCAACGGTGCCGACCGACTCGCTGGCGCCGGGCCACTCGACCTCGGGGTAGAACATGATGTAGGCGGACTTGACACCGGTGAAGATGCCGCTGTTCCAGGTGTCGGGCTTCTCCCAGTCGAACGGGGGCACGCCGCTGCGGGAGGCGACCTTGACGTTGACGCCGCGCTTGTCGAGCTTCTGGGTGACCCGGCGACCGACGCGACCGGTGCCACCGATGACCAATGTCGTGTTTTCGTTTGCCATGGATATAGTGTTACCCGCGCCATCTGGACGGTCCATGGCCGAGATTCTGGGATGCATAATCCATCGTCTAGTATTGACGACGTGGACGCACTCGCAGGATTGCTCGAAGGGCCGCGGGCCAGCGGGGCTTTTCTCCTCCGCGTCGTCCTGGACCCGCCATGGTCGATCCGGGTCCAGGACAGGTCCCCCTTGTGCCTCGCCGCGGTACTCAGCGGTGAGGCGTATGTGCAGCCGGACCATGGCGAGGTGGTGCGGCTCGGGCCGGGCGACGTCGCCATCGTCCGCGGCCCCGACCCCTATGTGCTCAGCGACGGCAGCGCGACCCCGCCCCAGGTCATCGTGCACCCCGGCCAGCAGTGCCTCACCCCCGAAGGCGTCGAGTTGCGCGAGCGCATGGCGCTGGGGGTCCGCACGTGGGGCAGCAACCCCGACGGCTCCGTGCAGATGCTGCTGGGGGTGTACGAAGAGGTCGGCGCAGTCGGCCAGCGCCTGCTCGACGTGCTGCCGCCACTGCTGGTCGTGTCCGACGACTCGTGGGACTCCATGCTGATCCCGATCCTCGCCGGCGAGGTCACCCGGACCGGGCCGGCGCAGGGCGTCGTGCTGGACCGCCTGCTGGACCTGCTGCTCATCTCGGTGCTGCGGGTGTGGTTCGACCGTCCCGACTCCGAGGCCCCGGCGTGGTATCGGGCCCAGGCCCATCCGATCGCCGGCGAGGCGCTGCGGCTGTTCCACGAGGACCCGGCCGGCGACTGGACCCTCGCCAGGGTCGCCGCCGAAGTCGGAGTGTCGCGGGCGACGCTCGCTGAGTGCTTCCGCAACACCGTCGGCACGCCGCCGATGACGTATCTCATGGAGTGGCGCCTGGCCCTGGCCGCGGACCTGCTGCGCCAGTCCGACGCCACGCTCAACGCCGTCGCCCGGCAGGTCGGCTACGGCAGCGGATTCGCCCTCAGCTCGGCGTTCAAGCGGGTCTACGGCGTCAGCCCGCAGGAGCACCGCGCCGCCGCCATGGCGCAGTAGACGGCCATGTCACCGTCCAATGGACGGTGACATGGAAGCCGGCCGGCCCGGCGGCGGCCGGCCCTGGTCTCAGGGGCCGAGCGCCGTACCGGGCCGGGCGGTCGAGCAGTCGCGGGGACGGCCGGCGTGTCTCGGGCAGGCCACCGACGCGGAAGGGGGGTCGCCGGTGGCCTGGCCTCACGCCTGTCCCTCGGCGCTGTCAGGCTTCGCCTGCGACTGCTCCGGTGTGTCGGGGAACAGGACATCGGGTTGTTTGGCCAGTTCGCGCATCATGGCCCGCGGGTCCGGCACCAGCCGCCGGGTGGCGAGATCGAGCAGCCCGATCGTGTTCTCGAACCGGGCGACCGCGATCCCGCCGGGGGTCTGGAACCGTTGCACCAGCTCGATGAGCTGCCCCTTGCCGCCGCTGATGACGCAGCTGACATCGACGTGGTCGCCGGCGCGCAGCTCACGCTGGAACCGGACGGTCGCCTTGAGCAGCACCGGGCCGAGCCCGGCGTCGGCCAGCACGTCCGGGGTGAGGCCGGCCGCCTGCAGGAACTCCCAGCGGGCGTGCTCGGCGTACTGCGTGTAGACGGCCTGGTTGACGTGACCCTGCCGGTCGACCTCGTAGGCCCGCGCCTGGAGGCGGACGCTGAACGCTGTGCTCATGTTCAGAGCCCGACCGGGTCGTCGATAACGATCCGCCAGGTGCCGTCGACCTGCTGCCGGGACACCACGGTGCCCTTGCCGCGCAGATCGATCGCCTGGCCGTCCTCGTGCTTGCCGACCAGATGCCAGTCGGCGTGCGTCATGGCGATGTCGCCGGTCCGCATGATGCTGGTCATCGTGATGTCCGCGGCGGTGATGGCGGCGAACATCGGCTTGAGTTCGGCGGTGACGGCTTCGAGACCCACTGCCTGCCGGCCGTCCGGCGGCTGGACGAGGATGCCGTCCGGCTCGTACAGGTCGAGCATGGCCTGCATGTCGTTGGAGTTGAAGGACTCGGCGATGAGGCCGGGGATGTCTTCCGGACGCTGTGCTGGCATGTCTGGGTCTCCTTAGGCAGGCTCAGGATCAGCTGAAGATGCCCTGGCCAGGCGTGAGGATGCCGGCCGGGTCGTACTGGCGCTTCATTTCGACGAGCGCGCTCCAGCGCGAGCCGTAGTGAGTCCGCCAGTCGGTGCGGGTCATCGAAGGCACGGCACCGACGAGGTACCGCTTGGCGCCGAGGCTGACACCCCGGTCGTAGAAGCGGCGGTTCTGCACCAGCATGCCCGGGGTGTCCGGGTGATCCGGCGCAGGGATGCGAATGAGGCTGACCTCGAAGAACTCGGTGGTGGAGCAGCGGGGCAGGACGAAGTTCTCGCGGGTGAGCGGCCGGGCGCTCATCGGCGAGATCCGGATCGGGCCGGGGCCCATCTGGTCGGGGGTGAGCTCGCCGAGGACGGTGTCGAGGTACGCGGGGGTGTTCTCGGTGCTGACGAACATCATCAGCCACGGCTTCTTGCTGCCCCAGAACCCGGCGGCCTTGAGCGCGGCCCAGTTCGGGTCGAAGCGCAGCAGCCAGTCACGGAACGGCATGTCGGTGGTCGGGCCGGCGACGGCCTGCGGCGACAGCACGGCCCGCAGTGCGGCAACGTCGGGCTGGGCGGGTGAGGAGAAGAACATGCCGAGCGCGAGCCGGTACGTCCAACCGCCACCGGCTTTCGGTTCGGCGTAGCCGTTCTGATCGTCGACGACCTTCGCACGCATGACGGCGAGCGAGTCGCGCAGGAACGTCGCGCGGTCGGTGTAGGTGAACTCCAGCGAACGGGCGGTCGTCTTGGCGGGGATCAACTTGACGCCGGCCCGCACGATGATGCCGTACTGACCGCCGCCAATGAGCACGGCCTCGAACAGGTCGGGGTTGTTGCTGCGGGAGCACGTGACCAGTTCGCCGGTACCCGTGACGACCTGGATCCATCTGACATTGTCGGCCTGCGAGCCGTAACGCTGGCTGGTCCCGCCGAGACCGCCGACGCTGAGGGTACCGCCGATCGACAGGTGGGCGAAGTCGTTGTAGACAGGCAGGGTCTGGCCGGACTCGAGCGCCCGCAGCGCCAGGGTCGACCAGGTGACACCGGCGTCGACGTCGGCGATGCCGTCGCCGATGCTGTGGATCCTGCCGAGCGGCTTCGGGTCGATGGCGATGCCGCCGTCGACAAGCGCCTGACCATAGTGCGAGTGGGAGTGGCGGCCCTCGCTGCCGGTGCCGCTCTGACCGTTGATGGCCACCGCGATCCGGTTGCTGCGGGCATAGCGGACGATCTTCTTGATGTCGTCGACCGAGCCGGGCGTCAGCACCGCCTGAGGGCGCCGCGTGAACAAGTGGCCGAAGTCCTCAGTGAAGGGAGATGGGTCGGCGGGCAGCACGAGGGTGCCGTCCAATGTGGGGACCTGCGCGATGCCTGCCGTCGAACCGGGGGCGGTGGCCCACGCGCGCGCACTGGGGTTCCACCCCAGGACCGCCGCACCCGCTCCGACAGTGAGACTGGACAGGAACTTTCGGCGAGTGAGATCGATCTGCATACCTCGTTGGTACGCCCCGGATCGCAAAGGGAACGCAAACCCGCCCGTGCCGTCCATATTCGACCCGGTTGTTTCCCTCCCCTGCTCACAAGCCACCGTCCCATGGCGTTACATCGGCGATTTCGCAAGCAAACAGGCGTATTTCGCATGGAAAATTGGCCCGGTCAGTCGCCGCACCATCGAAGACGGGGCGTCGACCCGGCGGAACGCACGGAGATGAGGCTGACGCCGCCTGGTGCGGACGGATGGCGCTTCTGGTTGCAACGTCGACGTGCAGGGCACCGGACCGGGGTGATCTCGAACCTGCTGACAAAACCGGCCACAACGGGCTTACCGTCGATGACATCGCCGCCTGTGCCCGCGCCAGCAACGCACCGTCTACCGACGGTGGCCTACAGAAGCGGACCTGGTCATCGCGGCCGTGGCGCACAACCTGCGGCACATCGCCGTGCCGCTGGACACCGTCAGCCTGCTCGCCAAGGCCAGCCGCGACCTGGCCGAACCGCACGCCGCCATGGCATAGGCCCGCACCGCCTACCTCTGACCGTCGCCGGGTCGGGTCGAGCTCCGCCGCGAAATACGCGCTCGCGGCCTTCAGGATCTCATTCGCCCGCCGCAACTCGGCGACTTCCCTGCGCAGCCGGCGGTTCTCCTCGACCATCTCGCTGGTCGGCCGGTCGTGACGCTCACCCGTGTCGGCCTCGGCTTGGCGATCCAGTTCCTGAGCGCCTCGTGATGCACGCCGAGCTGCTCGGCCAGACGCCGGATCACCGGCTTCGGGTCCGACTCGCGATACAGGCGCACAGCGCGCTGACGTAGCTCATCGGGGCACTTCTTCAGTGCTGCCACGGACAAACTCCTCCCCACGGCCATCAGACCATGATCAAAAAGATCCATGAAAGCGGGGGTGGCTCACCGATCACCGACCTCGCAATCCTGATACGCCTGAACGTCCACCGACATGACCGACTCGGTGGATTCCTCCACGAATGCGACACGCTGCCCGACCAGCGCGGATGAGGTTTCGGCACCCGCATGGTCGACAAGAGAGGTGCCGTTAGATCCGCACTCCCGCCAACACCGCTGCCACTCTGTCCAAATAGCCCTATCTGAACCACATCACCCTATAGGCCGGAGAATTTAAGAACTTCCGGATTGCCAGTGCGATCCAGCATTCCTGTCGACAGGTAGAGGAGCAGCATCCCAGTACGAGGGAACCGATTTGCCCAAGCTTGACGTGACTTCCGACAGCGATCATCATGTGTCGCAGCCCGTTGGACACGATCATGAAACGGGCCCAGGGTAGCGGTCGACTGTTCCGCCTCGATGCGAACCGGCCGTCGACTCACCGAGCCCGTGAACCGGCATCGCCGGGCGACTAAGAATTCCACGTCAATCGGTCGGCCAAGCCGAAAATGTTAACGCTAACAGGAGAGTACAGCACCAATGCACACCCCTCGTCCATCTGCGAACCCCGAGTACCCGCCGAGCAACCAGCCCGACATCCGGACACCGCCCATGTCCAGCAACGGCCATCCGCCCGTAAAGCGCCGGCTCACACCCTTGGACGAGGCGATGCGCCGACTGCTGGGCCTGCCCGTACCAGCAACCCGACGGATCACCATCGAGCGCGACCTGCCAGTACCGATGCGCGACGGCGTTTGCCTGCCCGCCGACCGCTACAGTCCCGCCACCGACCGAGGGAAGTCGCCGACCATCCTCATCCGCACCCCGTACGGGCGCGGCGGAAGCAACCCGCGCGTCGCCCGCGCGGTCGCCGCGCAGGGATTCCACGTCGTACTGCAGGCCTGCCGCGGCACCGCAGTGGGCACTGGCGAGTTCGCGCCGATGCGGCACGAGCGGGCGGACGGTCTGGATACGATTGCGTGGCTGGCCGACCAGCCGTGGTACACAGGCCAACTTTGTGTCTTCGGCTTCAGCTATTGCGGTTACGCCACGTGGGGGTTCGCGGCCGACGCCGGTGATCAACTCGTCGGGTTGACGATGGCCGCGACCGCCGCCCAGTTCACCGGCTCCCTCTACACCGGCGGGGCGTTCTCCCTCGACAGCGCGCTGACCTGGGTGTGGGGACTGGGCGCGCTGGGATCGAACCCCGAACGCCAGCCAACCCTCATCGAGTCGTGGCTGCGCCGCTCCCGACTTCACGCTGCTCTTGCCCACCTGCCGCTGGCGGAAGCCGACCGGGTCGCGACGGGACAGCGAGTCGGCTTTTTCCAGGAGTGGCTGGCAGAAAACGACACCGCCGGAGAGTACTGGCTCGAACGCGATCACCGGTCACGCGTGACCGACGTACAGGCACCGATCCACATGATCGGAGGCTGGTACGACGTCATGCTGCCCTGCCAACTCGACGACTACGCAGCTCTGTGCAAAGCCGGTCGCCCGCCTCATCTGACGATCGGGCCCTGGAAACACAACAGCTCCGGCTTCTTCCGATGCTTGGTGAGCGAGGCCGTGGCCTGGTACAAGGCCAACGCCGAGGGGCGGCCCGTACGCGAACACCCGGTTCGGGTGCACATCGGCGGCTCGAACCAGTGGCGCGACTACCCGCAATGGCCGCCACCCGGGGCCCGGCCCAAGCCGTGGTACCTGCACGCCGGCGGAGGGCTACACACCACGCCAGCAGCTTCGGACGGCCGCGTGTCAACGCCGGCTGAACTTTGACCCCTCTGTTCCGGCCGAATGTTGACCCCCTCGCTGGTTGTTGATGTTCAGTCGTTGGTCTTGCTGGCTGCGGGAACGCGGCCGAGGTCGCGGTCTTTGAGCCG
>NZ_SMJY01000330.1:0-3408 GCF_004348355.1 Micromonospora sp. KC721
ACCCGCCACCGGACCGGCCGCCGTACCTGCGGGCGGCGCCGCACCGCCGCCGCCCGGGCACCCGTTTCCACCGCCGCCGTCCGGCGGGGCCGGCTTCACCTCCCGGTACGGTTTCGTTCGCCCTCGGGAGGGCCGGTATCTGGCCGGGGTCTGCGCCGCCGTCGGCCGGGCCACCAACACCGACCCGGTGCTCTGGCGGGTGATCCTCGCCGTGCTCGGCTTCTTCGGCGGCGTCGGCATCCTGGTCTACGTCGCCGCCTGGCTGATCATCCCGGGCGAGGGCGACAGCGCCTCTCCGGTGGAGTCGATGCTGGGCCGCGGCCGGTCGAGCATGTCCCCGGTCACGGTCATCGTGCTCGCCGTTCTGGTCGCCGTGGGCTTCGGCTACATCGTCACCGACCCGTTCCGGGCGGTGCTGCTCGGCGCGGCGATCCTGATCGGGGGCGCACTGCTGCTCAACCGGGACGGCCACCCGCCGCGCCCGGCCCCGGTGCCCGACGCAGAGCGTGCACCGGCACCGCCCGCCACGCCACCGGGTCCGGTGCCGCCCGTCAGTTTCCCCGCGCCCGGTCTGTTCACCCCGCCGCCGCCCGCCGAACCGGCCCTGTCGCCGGGGGGGCCGGTGCCGTCGTACGGGCCGGTCCCGCCGGGGTCGGCGTCGCAGGAGCGTACCGCCGAACTCCCCGCCTGGCCGTCGGTCGCCGCCGGGGCGGGTTTCCCCGGTGGTGTGTCGTCGGCCTCGACACCGTCCGCGCCCGGCGTGACCGCCGCACTGCCGCCCGGCTACCGGCCGCCCTTCGCCCCGCACGGCCCGTACGCCGGACCGCCCGCGCCACCGGCCCCGTCGGTACCGCCCCCGAAGCCGCCGAAACGACCCCGGGAACGGTCCCCGCTGGGCGGCATCACCTTCTCGTTGATCTTCCTGGTCCTGGGCGTGGTGGCGATCCTCGACCTGCTCGGTGCCTTTCCCATCGGCGCCGCCGCGTACTTCGCCGCCGCGCTGGCCACCATCGGCTTCGGGCTGCTGGTCGGCACCTGGTTCGGCCGGGCCCGCTGGTTGATCGCGCTGGGGCTGGTCACGGCGGCGGCGCTCGGCGTGGCGACGGTGGCCGAATCGTACGACCGGGTCCGCGGCGTCGACGGCAACGTCACCTGGGCCCCGACCGACCGGCGTGACCTCGCCGACCGGTACGAGAACAACTTCGGTGACGCCACCCTCGACCTGCGCGGGGTGGACCTCGACGGGCAGGACGTCCAGGTCACCGTGGCGGTCAACTTCGGTCAGGCCACGATCGTGGTGCCACCGAACGTCGACGTCACCACGGTCGCCGACGTCAACGCCGGGGAGGCCAGCGTCTTCGGCCGGCAGTCGACGGGGGTCAACGGCCGGCTCCGCGAGGCGGTCGACCTGGGGCCGGACGGCACGGGCGGCGGCAAGCTGCGGCTCTACGTCCACGTCAACGGCGGCAACCTGGAGGTGACCCGATGAGGGCGCACCGCACCGACCTCGTCTCGCTCCTGTTCGGGCTGCTCTTCGTCGGGTTCTCGCTCTGGTGGCTGCTCGCACAGATCCTCGGGCTCGCCCTGCCGCCGATCGGCTGGTTCCTCGCCGGTGCGCTGCTGTTGATCGGGCTGCTCGGCCTGGTGGGGGCGCTGCGTTCGGGTCGGCACGACCGGCGAACCGACGGCCCGGCGGAATCCGGGACGAACCCGGAGCCCGTCGCGCCGGCCGGAGCCGGAACTCGCCGCGCCGACGAGTGGCTCACCGAGGTGGTCGAGGGCCAGCCCGTCACGGCAGAGGCGGTCGAGGAGCGGGCCGCGGTCGAGGACCGGCCCGTCGAGGCGATCCAGGACCGGGCCGCCGACGCACCGGAGCAGGGCACCACCCGGTGACCGGCCCTCGGGCGGGGAGGCGACATCCGCCGCCTGAGCACGGCGGTGCGCCCGCCGGTCACCGGCTCGTATGCTGGCCGGTGGAGATTCCGCCCTCCACCGGTCTCGCCCGCCGCACCGCCGGCGGCCACGGCCGAGCCGTCGCGTGGTCAGGACCCGTCCGCCTCGGACGGGACCAGGCCGGCAGAGGCGGATCCGTCGCGATGCCCGTCTCTACGTCGTCAGGAGCCCGCCCGACATGACCCAGTCCCCCGCCGTGCCCACCTCCGGCCGGTCCGGTTCGGTCCGCATCGGCGAGCGCGCCGCCCGTACCCTCGTCGCCGAGCTCGCCCGGCGTAACGACCCGAAGGCCGCCCTGCTGGTCGGCGCGACCGCGGGGTCCGCAGCGCTGGCCGCGGCGATCGACGCGCTGCTGCCCGGCGACACCCTCACCGTGGTGCCGGCCGAGTCCGCCGACGCCGCCGAGCTGCGCGAGCACGTCACGGCCCAGGGCAACTGGGTGGCCGACCGGGTACGCGTCGTCGGCTCCCTCGCCGAGGCCGACGCCGCCGAGGTCGTGATCGCCGCCGAGCCCCTGGCCGGCACCGCCGAGCAGGCCCGGGCGACCGTCGACGGCCTGGCCAAGTACCTCACCGACGGTTCGGTGCTGAGCGTGTCCACGCCGCTGTTCGGCAGCGAGGGGGCCACCGCCGAGCTGGACCGGCAGGGGGTGCTGCACGGCGTCCGCACCGACCTGGTGCTGCGCAACTCCCCGCCGGTACGGGTCCACCACCTGCGGTTCACCCCGGCCAGCCCGGCGCTCGCCGCCCGCCTGGCTCCGGCCCACCGCCCCTCCAGCGTGCCGCTGACCCGGGGCATGCACATCGACTCCAACGGGGTGGCCGCGGCCGGCATCGCCCTCGGCCTGGCGGCGGCGGCGAAGGTGGCCCGGCCGAAGTCGAAGCTCTGGCTGCTGCCGGCGCTCGCCGCCGCTCCGGTGGCGGCGTTCTTCCGTGACCCGGAGCGGGACGTTCCGGAAGACCCGTCGGCCGTGGTCGCCGCCGCCGACGGTCAGGTGCTGTCGGTGCAGCGGCTGCACGACGAGCGGTTCGGTGACGGCGAGTGGCTTCGCGTGGCGGTCTTCCTGTCGGTGCTGGACGTGCACGTCAACCGGGCCCCGGTGGCCGGCAAGGTGGTCGACTACTTCGTCGCCGACGGTGGTTTCGTCAACGCGATGAAGCCGGACGCCGAGCACAACGTGGCGGCGTACACGGTGCTGGACACCGAGCACGGCCGGGTCGTGGTGGCGCAGCGTACCGGGCTGATCGCCCGCCGGATCGTGCAGCGGGCGCCGATCGGGGCGCTGCTGGCCAGGGGCGAGCGGTTCGGGCTGATCCGGTTCGGTTCGCGCACCGACGTCTACCTGCCGGCCGACGCCGCCGAGCCGCTGGTGGGCCCGGGCGACAAGGTGGTCGGCGGCGCCACGGTCATCGCCCGCTGGCGCTGAGCACACCGGAAGGGGGGCACCGCGTACGC
>NZ_SMJY01000331.1:0-3405 GCF_004348355.1 Micromonospora sp. KC721
GGATGCAGAACGTCTTGTGCAGGTTCAGGTGCGACACGTCCGCGCCGAAGCGTCCCGGCTTGGCGAACCCGACGAGGGCGTTGAGGTTCGCCCCGTCGACGTACACCTGCCCGCCGGCGTCGTGGACCTTCGCGCACAGCGACGCGATGCCCGTCTCGTACACCCCGTGCGTCGACGGGTACGTCACCATGATCGCCGCCAGGGCGTCCCGATGCTTGTCGATCTTCGTGTCGAGGTCGACCAGGTCGACGTTGCCGTCGCCGTCGCAGCCGACCACCACCACCCGCATCCCGGCCATCACCGCCGACGCGGCGTTGGTGCCGTGCGCCGACGACGGAATCAGGCACACGTCCCGGTGCCCCTCGCCCCGGCCGCGGTGGTACGCCCGGATCGCCAGCAACCCGGCCAACTCCCCCTGCGAGCCGGCGTTGGGCTGCACACTGACCGCGTCGTAGCCGGTCACCTCCGCCAGCCACCCCTCCAGCTGGCCGATCAGCTCCCGGTACCCGGCGGTCTGCGCCGCCGGCGCCAACGGATGCACGTCGGCGAACTCCGGCCACGACACCGGCTCCATCTCGGTGGTGGCGTTGAGCTTCATCGTGCACGACCCCAGCGGAATCATGCCGCGGTCCAACGCATAGTCGAAATCGGCCAACCGGCGCAGATAGCGCAGCATCGCCGTCTCCGAGTGATGGGTGCGAAACACCGGGTGGGTGAGGAAATCACCGCCGCGGCGCAGCACCGCCGGCAGCTCGTCACCGCCGTCACCGTCGAAGCCCGGCACCCCGAACGCCGCCCACACCGCCGACAGGTGCGCCGCCGTGGTCGTCTCGTCGCAGCTGATCCCCACCCGGTCGGCGTCGACCAACCGAAGGTTGACGCCGTGCCGCGCCGCGGCGGCGACCACCGCGACGGCCCGCCCCGGCACCGTCGCGGTCACCGTGTCGAAGAACGCGACCTCCGCGACCGGCACCCCACCGGCGCGCAGCCCGGCCGCGAGCCGCGCCGCCATGCCATGGGTACGCCGGGCGATCGCCCGCAACCCGTCCGGGCCGTGGTAGACCGCGTACATGCCGGCCATCACCGCCAACAGCACCTGCGCGGTGCAGATGTTGCTGGTCGCCCGCTCCCGCCGGATGTGCTGCTCGCGGGTCTGCAACGCCAGCCGGTACGCCGGATTGCCGGCCGCGTCGCGGGACACCCCCACCAGCCGACCGGGCAGCATCCGCTCCAACCCCGAACGTACCGCCAGATAGCCGGCGTGCGGGCCACCGAACCCCATCGGCACCCCGAACCGCTGGGTGGTGCCGGCGGCGATGTCCGCCCCGACCTCCCCCGGCGGGCGCAGCAGCGTCAACGCCAGCAGATCCGCGGCGACGGTGACCAGCGCGCCGGCCGCATGCGCGGCCTCGACGAGATCCGTGTGGTCCCGCACCGCCCCCGACGCCCCCGGGTACTGCAGGTGCAGGCCGAAGAACTCGTCGGGCAACTCGTCGCGGTCGACGTCGAGAACCCGCACCTCGATGCCGAGCGGCTCGGCCCGACCCATGATCACCGCGATGGTCTGGGGCAGCGCGTCGGCGTCGACCACGTACACCGCGCTGCTGCTCTTCGACGCGCGGCGGGCCAGGGTCATCGCCTCCGCCGCGGCGGTGCCCTCGTCGAGCATCGAGGCGTTCGCCGTGGCCAACCCGGTCAGATCCGTCACCATCGTCTGGAAGTTCAGCAGCGCCTCCAACCGGCCCTGGCTGATCTCCGGCTGGTACGGCGTGTACGCGGTGTACCAGGCCGGGTTCTCCAGCACGTTGCGGCGGATCACCGCCGGGGTGTGGGTGCCGTGGTAACCCAACCCGATCATCGACACGGCGACGGTGTTGCGGGCCGCCAGGGCGCGCAGCTCGGCGATCGCCTCCCGCTCCCCGACCGGCTGCGGCAGGTCCAGGGTGCCGTGCCAGCGGATCACCTCGGGGATCGCCGCGTCCATCAGCTCGTCGATCGAGCCGTAACCGACGGCCTCCAACATCCGGCGCTCGTCGGCCGGGTCGGGGCCGATGTGCCGGTCGGCGAACTGCTCTACGGTCATGCGCTGGGCTCCTAGCAGGGGGCGAGGTCGACGGATCGGCCTCCCCCTGAGTCGCGCCCGGGGCGCTCCACAGTGCCTGCCCCCGCGGTCCTTTTGCCTGAGAGGTTCCGGGGAGGAAGCTGCCCCTTCGGCGCCGCCCCGCACTGGTGGGGGCGGTCTCTCCCGCGTGGGTGGTACCGGCATGGTCAACGCTACCAGCGCCGCCGACGCAGACCGTCGGCGTACCCCCCGCAGGCGGTCCCGGCTATCCGGCGACCGGCGCCGCCGCGCCCACCCGGTCGGCCACCGCCGGCAGCAGCATCCCCAACGGCGCGTCCACCCGCAGCGTCGCGTACCCGTCGCCGCGTGTCGGCCCCTGGTTGACGATCACCACCGGGATGCCCTGCCGGGCCGCCCGCACCACGAACCGCCGCCCCGACAACACCGTCAACGACGACCCCAGCACCAGCAGCGCCCGCGCCCGGTCGACCATCGCGAAACACCGCGCCACCCGGTCGACAGGCACCCGCTCACCGAAGAACACCACGTCCGGTTTCAGCATCCCCGTCCCGCAGCGCCCGCAGTCGACCGTACGGAAGCCCACGACCTGCCCGTCGTCGAGGTCGACGTCACCGTCGGGGTGGACCGTCCCGGCCACGACCGCGAACCCCGGGTTGGCCTGCCGCAGCCGCTGCTGCACCTGCTCACGCGCGCTGCGGTGGCCACACCCCAGACACACCACCTGGGCCAGCCGGCCGTGCAACTCCACCACATCCCGGCTGCCCGCCGCGGTGTGCAACCCGTCGACGTTCTGGGTGACGATCCCGTCGACCAGGCCGGCGGCCTGCAACCGGGCCACCGCCCGGTGTCCGTCGTTCGGCACGGCCTGCGCGATGCCGCGCCATCCCACGTGACTGCGCGCCCAGTACCGGCGTCGCGCCGCCGGGTCACCGGTGAACGTCTGGTAGGTCATCGGGGTGTGCCGGCGGGCCAGCCCGCTGGGCCCCCGATAGTCGGGGATCCCCGACTCGGTGGACAACCCGGCCCCGCTCAACACCGCGACACCACCGGCGGCCACCAGGCCGGCCAGCGTGTCGACCGTCTCCCTCACCCCACCATGCTGCCGCACCGCGAGCACACCCGACCACGTGAGCGTCGTCGCCCCGCCGGCGCCCCGTCCATGATCAAACTCGATTCGCGGTGAAAGGTGCCTCCGCTCGGATCCGGCACCCCCCCCACCGCAGTCGAGCGGACGACCCAGAACCGCCCCGTCAGGCGCCGAGCACCGCCCGCAACTGCGCGCTCGTCCCCGCCACCGCCTGCGCGTCCACCCGCATCTGCTC
>NZ_SMJY01000332.1:0-3373 GCF_004348355.1 Micromonospora sp. KC721
GGCGGGCAGGCTGGCCACGCCGCGCGGCAGGAAGCGTCGGCCGGTGACCCGCTCGGAGGTGCCCGTCCGGTCCAGGTACGGCGTGACGCCGCCCAGGTGGAACGGCCAGCCGGCACCGAGGATCATGCACAGGTCGATGTCCTGCGCCTCGGCGACGACGCCCTCGTCGAGCATCAGCCGGATCTCCTGCGCCAGCGCGTCGAGCGCGTTCTGGCGGACCTGCTCCTCGGTGAGCGGCTGGTCGCCGACCACGAGCAGCTGGGCGACCTCGTCGTTGATCTGGTCGTCGACCACGAGCGGCTGACCGGAGTCGGCGATCCGCTTGAGGTTCTCGCTGACACCGAACCGGTCCGGGAACGCCGCGTGCAGGGTGCCACCCACGTGGTACGCCACGGCCGGCCCGACCAACTGGAGCAGGGCGAACGGACGCATCGGCAGACCCAGCGGGTCCAGCGCGCGGTCGGCGACCTCCAGCGGGGTGCCGGCGTCGACGGCGGCCAAGACGGTGCCGAGGAAGCGGGTCAGCAGCCGGTTGACCACGAACGCCGGCGCGTCGGAGACCAGCACGCTCGACTTCTTCAGCTGCTTGCCGACCGCGAACGCGGTCGCCAGGGTGGCGTCGTCGGTCCGCTCGCCGCGGACGATCTCCAGCAGCGGCAGCACCGCGACCGGGTTGAAGAAGTGGAAGCCGACGACCCGCTCCGGGTGCTCCAGCTGCGCCGCCATCGCCGTGATCGACAGCGACGAGGTGTTCGTCGCCAGCACGGCCTCCGGCTTGACGATCTTCTCCAGCTCGGCCCAGACCTGCTTCTTGACGTCCAGGTCCTCGAAGACGGCCTCGATGACGAAGTCGGCGTCGGCGAAGACGCCCTTGTCGACGGAGCCGCTGACCAGGCCGTACAGCTTGGCGGCGGTGCCCTTGTCCATCCGGCCCCTGCTGACGGCCTTCTCGATCTGGGCGTGCACGTACGCCACGCCCTTGTCGACGCGGGACTGGTCCAGGTCGGTCAGCACGACCGGCACCTGGAGGCGGCGGGCGAAGAGCAGGGCGAGCTGGCTGGCCATCAGACCGGCGCCGACGATGCCCACCTTCGTCACCGGGCGGGCCAGGCCCTTGTCCGGTGCGCCGGCCGGCCGCTTGGCGCGCCGCTGCACCAGGTCGAAGGCGTACAGGCCGCTGCGCAGTTCCTCGGAGAAGATCAGGTCGGCGAGGGCCTCGTCCTCGGCGGCGGTGCCGGTGGCGAAGTCGGCGTCCTTCGCCGTCTCCAGCAGGTCCAGCGCCTTGTACGCGGCCGGGACCGCGCCGTGCAGCCGCGCGTCGAGGGTCTGCCGGGCGAAGTACAGCACCCCGGCCCACATGTCCTTGTCGACCTCGGGCCGGGTCACGGTGACCGTGCCGGAGACCACGCCGGCGGCCCACTCCAGGGACCGTTCGAGGAAGTCCGCCGGCTCCAGCAGGACGTCCGCGATGCCCAGCTCGGCGGCCTGCTTCGGCTTGAGCATCTTGTTCTGCATCAGCGGGTTCTGGATGATCACCTGGGTCGCGGCGGGGATGCCGATCAGGTTCGGCAGCAGCTGCGTGCCGCCCCAGCCGGGGATCAGGCCGAGGGAGACCTCGGGCAGCGCGAGGGCCGCCGCGCCGGCCGACAGCGTCCGGTAGTGGCAGTGCAGGGCCAACTCCAGGCCGCCGCCCATGGCCGCGCCGTTGACGAAGGCGAAGGTGGGGACCGCGCTGTCCTTGAGGCGGGCGAAGACCCGGTGGCCGAGCCGGCCGATCTCCAGCGCCTGCGCCCGGTCGGCGAGCTGCGGCAGGCTGGTGATGTCCGCGCCGACGCAGAAGATGTACGGCTTGCCGGTGACCGCGATGAACGCCGGCTCGGCCGCCAGGGCGGCGCTGATCGCCTCGTCCAGGCTGGTCAGGCCGCCCGGCCCGAAGGTGTTCGGCTTGGTGTGGTCGAAGCCGTTGTCCAGGGTGATCAGGGCGGCGGGACGGTCCAGCCCCGGTACGTTGACCTGGCGCAGCAGCGCCTTGGTGACGACCTCGTTCGGTGCGACGAGCGCGCTCACTTGTTGCCCTCCCAGTGGGGGTTCTCCCAGATCACGGTGCCGCCCATGCCGATGCCGACGCACATGGCGGTGAGGCCGTAGCGGACCTCGGGGTGCTCGGCGAAGTGCCGGGCGAGCTGGGTCATCAGCCGTACGCCCGAGGAGGCGAGCGGGTGACCGATGGCGATCGCGCCGCCCCACGGGTTGACCCGCGGGTCGTCGTCGGCGATGCCGAAGTGATCGAGGAAGGCGAGCACCTGCACGGCGAACGCCTCGTTCAGCTCGAACAGGCCAATGTCGTCGATGCTCAGCCCGGCGATGCGCAGCGCCTTCTCGGTGGACGGGATCGGGCCGACGCCCATCACCTCGGGCTCGACGCCGACGAAGCCGTACGACACCAGCCGCATGGCCACCGGCAGGCCCAGCTCGCGGGCGGTGGACTCGGCGGCCAGCAGGCTGGCGGTGGCCCCGTCGTTCAGGCCGGCCGCGTTGCCGGCGGTGACCTTGCCGTGCGGGCGGAACGGGGTCTTGAGAGTGGCGAGCTTCTCCAGTGAGGTGTCTCGGGGAGCCTCGTCCACAGTGGCCAGACTCCAGCCGGTCTCCGGGTCGCGGACCGCGACCGGCACCAGGTCGGGCTGGAGCTTGCCGTTGGCGTACGCCTTGGCGGTCTTCTGCTGGGAGGCGAGCGCGAACGCGTCGGTGCGTTCCTTGGTGATGTGCGGGACCCGGTCGTGCAGGTTCTCCGCGGTAGCGCCCATCACCAGGGCGGACGGGTCGACCAGCTTCTCCGCGATGATCCGCGGGTTGGGGTCGACGCCCTCGCCCATCGGGTGCCGGCCCATGTGCTCGACGCCGCCGGCGATGGCGATGTCGTACGCGCCCATGGCGATGCCACCGGCGACGGTGGTGACGGCGGTCATCGCGCCGGCGCACATCCGGTCGATGGCGAAGCCGGGCACCGTCTTGGGCAGGCCGGCCAGCAGGGCGGCGGTGCGGCCGATGGTCAGGCCCTGGTCGCCGATCTGGGTGGTCGCGGCGATGGCCACCTCCTCGACCCGCTCCGGAGGCAGTTGCGGGTTGCGGCGCAGCAGCTCGCGGATGCAGCGGATCACCAGGTCGTCGGCGCGGGTGTTGGCGTACATGCCGCCCGCCTTGCCGAACGGGGTGCGGACGCCGTCGACGAAGACGACATCCCTAACTTCACGGGGCACTTGGAGCCTCCTCTTCGACCATGATTCGGCCTCCGCGCCGCCGGGCGGCGCCATGGACCGAACGAGGGTCGGCCGGCACTGGCATTTCCCCCGGATGCTACTCGCCAGTAACCACC
>NZ_SMJY01000333.1:0-3326 GCF_004348355.1 Micromonospora sp. KC721
GGCGAGGACCGGATCACCGCGCTGCGGGCCGTGGTGGAGGTGCTGGCGCTGCTGGACGGGCTACCACCGGTCGCGGTGCTGCGTCCGCCGCCGGGTGGCGCCGCGCCGGCCGCGACCCGGCACGCCGCGGCCGGACGCAGCGGCTCCCCGCTACTCGACCGGGTCCGCGCACTGTTGGCCAAGGCGGAGTCCACCACCTTTCCGGCCGAGGCGGAGGCACTGACCGGGAAGGCGCAGGAACTCATCGCCCGGCACAGCCTGGACCGGGCGCTGGTCGAGGCGACCGCCGAGCGCGCCGACCGGCCGGGCGGGGTGCGGTTGGGCACCGAGGCCCCGTACGCGGGCGCGAAGGCGCTGCTGGTGCAGGAGGTGGCGGCCGCGAACCGGTGCGAGTCGGTCTGGTCCGACGACCTCGGGTTCGCGACCGTGCTGGGTTTCCCGGCCGACCTGGCGGCGGTGGAACTGCTCTACACCTCGCTGCTGGTGCAGGCGACCGCCGCGATGCTGCGCGGGCGCGGGGAGCGCCGGGGCGCGAGTCGCCGGACGAAGGCGTACGACGAGTCGTTCCTGCACGCGTTCGCGCTACGGATCGGTGAACGGCTGCGGGCGGCCACCGAGGCGGCCGACCGGCAGGCCGCCGAGGTCGCCGGCCCGGAACGGCTGTTGCCGGTGCTGGCCGCCCGCTCAGACGCGGTCCGCGAACGGATGACGGCCCTGTTTCCCGGGGTGACTCGCTCCCGGCTGACGGTCCGGGACGCCGAGGGCTGGGACTCGGGCACCTCCGCCGCCGACCGGGCACGGCTCGACACCGGCACGCCGGGGCGCCCGCTGCCCCGCGGCCACTGAGCGCGCTTTACCCAACGGACGGGAAGGGGCCGGCGCACCGGCCCCTTCCCGTCGCCGATAGGACGATCCGCAGGTTGCGGCCGGACATACGACACGCCGGGTCGACCAGCGGGTCGACCCGGCGTGTGAGATGTCCGTCAGCTCTTGAACGCGTCCTTGACCTTCTCCACCGCCTGCTTGAGCTTGGCGCCGGTCTGCTCGGTGCGGCCCTCGGCCTCGAGGCGCTCGTTGTCGGTGGCCCGACCGACGCCCTCCTTGATCTTGCCGGTGGTGTTCTCGGTGGCGTTGCCGACCTTCTCGTCGAACCCCATGGGAGCCTCCTGATAGTTCTTTCTGCGACATCGGCGAAATACCCCTGTCGTCCGGTTCGGAAACCGACCGCCCCCCATCGACGACCACGGAACGTGACCGATTGCACGCCGGCTCCGTCACCGTCGATGCCCCGCCCCCGGGTCGACGGCACGAAGCGTCATCCTCCGGCGACCGGACGGAACCGCCGCAGTCGCAGGCTGTTGGCGACCACGAACACCGACGAGAAGGCCATCGCGGCCCCGGCGACCATCGGGTTGAGCAGCCCGGCGGCGGCCAGCGGCAGGGCGGCCACGTTGTAGGCGAAGGCCCAGAACAGGTTGCCCCTGATGGTGGCCAGCGTCCGGCGGGACAGCCGGATCGCGTCCACCGCCGTGGTCAGGTCGCCGCGGACCAGGGTCAGATCGGACGCCTCGATCGCCACGTCGGTGCCGGTGCCCATGGCCAGCCCCAGGTCGGCCTGGGCCAGCGCGGCGGCGTCGTTGACTCCGTCGCCGACCATGGCGACCGTCTTCCCCTCGGCCTGGAGGCGCTTGACCACCTCGACCTTGTCGACGGGCAGCACCTCGGCGATCACCTCGTCGATGCCGACCTCGGCCGCCACCGCCCGCGCGACCGTGGCGTTGTCGCCGGTGAGCAGGACCGGGGTCAGCCCGAGGGCGCGCAGCCCGTCGACCGCCACCCGGCTGGTCGGCTTGACCGCGTCGGCGACCACGAGGACACCCCGCGCCCGACCGTCCCAGCCGGCCAGCACCGCCGTCCGGCCGGCGACCTCCGCGTCGGTCGCCGCCCGCGACACCTCCTCCGGTACGTCCAGACCCCGCTCGCGCAGCAGCCGGAGCCGACCGACGGTCACCTCGTGGCCCGCCACCGTGCCGGTCACGCCGAGCCCTTCGGCGTTGGCGAAACCGGTGACCGGGGGTAGCGCCCCGGCCTCGGCGGCGCCGGTGGCGACGGCCCGGGCGATCGGGTGCTCGGAGCCGGCCTCCAACGCCCCGGCGAACCGGAGCAGTTCGGCGCGGTCGACTCCGGCGGCGGGGAGCACGTCGACCAGGGTCATCCGCCCGGTGGTGACCGTGCCGGTCTTGTCCAGCACGACGGTGTCGACCTGGCGGGTGGACTCCAGCACCTCCGGCCCCTTGATCAGGATGCCGAGCTGCGCGCCCCGCCCGGTGCCGACCAGCAGCGCCGTTGGTGTGGCCAGCCCCAGGGCGCACGGGCAGGCGATGATCAGGACGGCCACCGCGGCGGTGAAGGCGGCGCCCGGCCCCGACCCGGTGCCGAGCCACCAGCCGAGGGTGCCGGCGGCGAGGGTGATCACGATCGGTACGAACACCCCGGAGATCCGGTCGGCGAGTCGCTGCACGGCCGCCTTGCCGGTCTGCGCCTGCTCGACCAGCTGCGCCATCTGGGCGAGCTGGGTGTCCGCGCCGACCCGGGTGGCGGTGACCACCAGCCGGCCGCCCGCGTTGATCGTCGCGCCGACCACGGCGTCACCGGGTGCGACCTCGACCGGCACGGACTCCCCGGTGAGCATGCTGGCGTCCACGGCGGAGGTGCCCTCGTCGACCACGCCGTCGGTGGCGATCTTCTCGCCGGGGCGGACCACGAACCGGTCCCCCACCGCGAGCTGGTCGACCGGGATCCGGATCTCCCGGCCCTCGCGCAGCACCGCCACGTCCTTGGCGCCCAACTCCAGCAGGGCACGCAGGGCCGCGCCGGCGGTCCGCTTGGCGCGGGCCTCGAAGTAGCGGCCGGCGAGGATGAACGTGGTCACCCCGGCGGCGACCTCCAGGTAGATGCTGCCGGTACCGCCGCCGCGAGTGATGTCGAGGCTGAACGGATGGGTCATCCCGGGTGTTCCGGCGTCGCCGAGGAACAGCGCCCAGACCGACCAGCCGAACGCCGCGACGGTGCCGAGCGAGACCAGGGTGTCCATGGTGGCCGCGCCGTGCCGCAGGTTGACCAGCGCGGCCCGGTGGAACGGCAGGCCGCCGTAGCCGACCACCGGGGCGGCGAGGGTGAGCGACAGCCACTGCCAGTAGGTGAACTGCCAGGACGGCACCATCGCCAGCACGATCACCGGCACGGTGAGCGCCGCCGACACCCACAGCCGGGTACGCAGCACGCGCAGCTCGTCCACCGGCTCGGCGACCGGACCGGCCGCGCCC
>NZ_SMJY01000334.1:0-3212 GCF_004348355.1 Micromonospora sp. KC721
CGCCCCGACCCCCGGCACCGCCCCCGCGCTGCTGGTCGACCGGACCGGCACGGTCACCCGGGTCCTGCCCGACCTGCGCTCGACCGGCGACTACCGCACCGACCTCGCCCGGCTGGCCAGCTGACCATCCCGGACCAGGCGGCCAGCCGACGTCCGGCCGGTCCCCTCAACCGTCCCGCTCAGCCACGGTCGAGCAGGGCCGCGTAGAGAGTCAGCCCCGGCCCGAAGGCGAGCATCACCACCCGCCGGGGCGGCACGGCGGCGCGCGCCAGCCGGTCCAGGATCAGCAGCACCGTCGGGGACGAGCAGTTGCCGTGCTCGGCCAGCACCCCCCGGGAGGCCGCCAACGCCGCCGGCGGCAGGGCCAACTCGCGCTCGACCACGTTGAGGATGCGCGGGCCGCCCGGGTGGACGGCCCAACCGTCCACCTCGGCGACGCTCGCGCCATGCCGGGCCAACAGGTCGTCCACCAGCGCGCGGACGTGCGCCGAGAGCACCTGCGGGACCTTCGGCGACAGACCCATCCGGAAACCGGTGTCGGTGACGTCCCAGGTCATGTGATCGGCGGTGGAGGTGTCGGTGACCGAGCTGACCTCCCGGATCCGCCAGCCGGGGCCGGCCGGCCCGGTCGGGGCCGGCAGCAGCACCGCGGCGACCGCGGCGTCGGAGAAGAGCGCGTGCGAGACGATCTGCTGGGTGTCCACCCTGGCCGTCGCCGGCTGGATGTGCAGGCTGGTCAGCTCGGTGCAGAGCAGCAGCGCCGGCCGCCCCCGCGCGGTGACGAAATCGCCCGCCGCGCCCAGCCCCGGCAGCGCCGCGTAACAGCCCATGTGGCCCACGAACATCCGCTGCGTGCCCGGGGCCATGCCCAGGTCCCGGGCGAGCAGGATGTCCAACCCCGGGGTGGCGTACCCGGTGCAGGAGCAGACCACGAACAGCCCCACGTCGCCGGCGTCGAGGCCGGCGGCGGTCAACGCCCGCCCCACCGCCTCCTTACCCAACGGCAGCGCCTCCACCTGGTAGCGCCGCATCCGGCGCTCGGTCGGCCAGTCGGAGACGTCCTCCAGCAGGGGGTTCACCGCCGCCTGCCGCCGGTCCACCCCGGAGTTCGCGAAGATCCGTTCGGCCAGCGCGCGGGTGGCGCCCGAGAAGTGCCGGGAGAAGAAGCCCTCCCACAACTCGTCCTGCCGGGCGGCCGGCGGTTGCGCCGTACCGAGACCCGCGATCACTGGCACGACCATGTCCCCACCTCTCGTCCGGTTCTGCCTGCCCGACCTACCAACGAGGCGCCGATCCGTCCCGGTCCGGGTCACCGCCGAGCGCCGCCACCCCGAGCCAGTCGGCGCACACGTCCGAGGTGGCCGGGTGCAGCGAGCCGCAGCGGGCGTCCCGATAGAGCCGTTCCAGCGGATGGCCCCGTCGGGTGGCCGACGTGCCGGCCGCCTCCAACACCGACGCGGCCACCTCGGCCGCCGTCGTGCCGGCCAGCAGCTTCGCCCGCCACACCCAGCGGTTGGTCTCGGCGTCACCGGGGGCCTCGTCCACCCGGCGGGCCGCCTCCGCCACGACCAGTCCGGCCGCGGCCACCGCCGCGTCCGCCCGACCGAGCCGGGCCCGCACCGCCGGCAGGCCGGCCAGCCCACGCGCGTTCAGGTGTTCGGCGGCGGCGTCCAACGCCGCCCGGGCCACTCCCACGTAGACGGCGGCGTAGCTCGCCACCAACCAGTGCGGCATCAGCTGGGCGACCACCAGGGCCAGCCCCTCCACCCCGCCGAGCAGCCGGTCGGCCGGCACGGTCACGTCCAGGTGCAGGTCGTGCGAGGCGGTGGCCCGCATGCCGAGCGAGTCCCAGGTCGGCTCGACGGTCAACCCGGCACCGGCCGGCACGAGGAACTGGGACACCACCGACTGGTCGGTGGCGCTGCGGGCGGCCACCAGATAGCCGTCGGCGTGCCCCGCCCCGGAACAGAAGGTCTTCGCACCCTTGAGGTGCCAGCCGCCGTCGACCGGCTCGTACACGGTGCTGAGCTGCGACAGCCGGGCGCCCGCGCCGCGTTCGCTCATCGCGACCGCGTACCAGGAGCCATCGGCCGCCGCGCGCAGCAGCCGGTCCCGGGCGACCAGCGCCTCCTCCGGTACGCCCAACGCCTCGGCCAACTCCTCGGTGACCGCCCCCAGCGCCCCGGTGACCGAGGCGTGCATGTTGAACACCAACGCGGTGGCGCCGTTGCCCCGGGCCAGCTCGGTGGCGACCGCCGTGTACTGCGCGAACGTCGCGCCCGCGCCACCCAGCCCGGGCGGGACCATCAGGCCGAACAACCCCGCCTCGCGCAGGTCGGTGAAGTCCTCCACCGGGAACGAGCCGTCCTCGTCGTGCCGGGCCGCCCGCGCGGCGAACCGCGGCGCCAACCGGCGGGCCGCCTCCAGCGCGTGCACCGTCATGTCGCCCCCTTCTGTGGCTTCTCCCTCTACCCCCGTCCGGGCCCGGTCACCCGTGCCGGACGCCACGACCCTGGTAGAGCACGGCAGTGGACCAGGTCGGTTTGATCCGGGGTTCCCGGTCGAGCCGCCCGACCGTGCCGCCGCGCCACCGCCGCAACAACCAGGCCGCCGTGTCGGACAGACTGGGCCGGACGCCGCGTACGCGCAGGTGGACGCCGTGCCGGGCGGCCTCGACGACCAGTTGCCGAGCATCCACGAACAACCGTGGATCGTGGATGCCCCGGGGCACCGTGGGCAGCCGCTCCCCGATCTCCACCGCGACCAGCCGGGCCAACGCGGTGTCGTTGAGGGTGTCCACCACCAGCAGCCCGCCGGGACGCAGCAGCCGGCACGCCTCGGCGACCGCGCGCCGCCAGTCCGGTACGTGTTCCAGCACCTCCCCGGCGGCCACCACGTCGGCGCAGCCGTCGGCCAGCGGCACCGCGGTGGCGTCCCCGACGAGCACGGTCACCCCGTGGTCGGCGGCCTGGTCCAGAGCCGAACGGGTCAGGTCGACCCCGACGTGCCGGTAACCCTTGCCGGCCAGGTGCGGGGCCATCAGCCCGGCACCACAACCCAGGTCGACCAGGAGAGCGTCGGGACGGGACGCGGGCGGCACCAGCGCGGCCCGCGCCCGGGCCAGCCAGTGCAGCATGGCGAACGCGCCGTCCGGTCGCCACCACTCGCCGGCCAGATCGTCGTACTGGCGGGGGTCGTTGCGGGGCAGGAGG
>NZ_SMJY01000335.1:0-3183 GCF_004348355.1 Micromonospora sp. KC721
ACCGAACCCCCCGCCGCGCAGCCCGAACCGCCCGAAACCGAGACCGAGGATGAGCCGCAGACCGGGGCGGACGGCGGAGAGGACGAGCGGCCGGGGCCGCTGGCCGCCGGACTCGGCGTCCTCAAGACGCTCGCCGTCGTCGCCGTGGTGGTCGGGTTGCTCGTCGCCGGCGCGCTGAAGTTCGGCGCCGCCGAGGCGCTGGCCGACCTGCTTCACCCCGACCCGGTGCAGCGGGCCCGGGTCGGTGACTGCCTGACCGACCTGCCGGACGTCAGCGGCGCGGAGGAACGGACGGTACGCGACGTGACAGTGGTCGACTGCGACACCACTCAGGCGGCGTACACGGTGGTCGGCCGGGTGGCCGACCAGACCCACGACCAGGCCCGCTCCGGCAAGGCGTGCGAGTCGTTCGTCGCGCCCGGCCAGGACGGCTACGTCTTCTACAACATCGCGCCGGGCGAGCAGGGCTACCTGCTCTGCCTGACGAAGAAGAGCTGACCGCAGTTCACCGGTGGCGGCGCGGGGGGCATCCCGGCGTCGCCACCGTCGTGTCCGCACTCGCGTCGAGGTGAACGGGAGGTGTATGCCACTGTCCTCGCGTCTTCCCGGCCGTTCCCCGGCATGGCAGGCTACCGGCACGTACGACCACTGTACGACCAGCCAACGATGACTGACCGTCAGGAGGGCAGACCCATGGGCGAAATGGTGAGCTACACCGGTACCGACGGGGCTCGCGAGGGGTATCTCGCGATACCCTCCAGCGGTGCGGCCAGCCCGGCGGTCATCGTCATCCAGGACTGGTGGGGGCTGGTACCCCACGTCCGGGCGGTCGTGGACCGGTTCGCCGAGGCCGGCTTCGTCGCCCTCGCCCCGGACTTCCGGCACGGCGCCCCGGCCAGCAAGCCGAGTGAGCCGCGGCAGATGTTGAACAGCACGCAGATGGACGAGGCCGCGACGGACATCGCCGGTGCCGCCGAGTACCTGGCCGGCCGGCTCGACGTCGCCGGCAAGATCGGTTGTGCCGGGTTCTGCGCCGGTGCCAGCCTGGCTCTCTGGGCGGCCACCCGCTGCGAGCGGATCGTCGCCACCGCCGCGTTCTACCCCCGGCTGCCCTGGGAGGGGATGAGCCCGCAGTGGCCGGACTACGCGGGCAAGGCGGCGCTCATCCACTGCTCCGAGGCCGACGGCACCTCCAGCGCCGACGGGGTGCAGACCGTCCGGCGGGCCGTCGAGGCGGCCGGCGGCACCTGCCAGACCCACGACTACCCGGGCACCGCGCACGCGTTCTTCAACGAGGATCGGCCGGAGCACTTCGACCAGCGGGCCGCCGCCACCGCCTGGGCCCGGACCCTCGAACTCTTCCGGGCCAAGCTTGGCTGAGGCCCGTACCCCCGACGAGGTGGTCGCCCGCGCCGCGCGGGCGACCGACCTGGTCGACCTCGACGGGGCGGTCAGCGACTGCTTCGCCTGCCCCCGGCTGGTCGCCTGGCGGGAGGAGGTCGCCCGGACGAAGCGGGCGGCCTTCCGCGACCAGGACTACTGGGGTCGCCCGGTGCCCGGCCTCGGGCCGCCGGACGCCCGGATCGCCATCCTCGGCCTGGCCCCCGCCGCCCACGGCGGCAACCGCACCGGCCGGATCTTCACCGGCGACCGCTCCGGCGACGTGCTGTTCGCCGCGCTGCACCGGGCCGGCCTGGCCAACCAGCCGACCAGCGTGGCCGCCGACGACGGGCTGGCCCTGCGCGACGTGCGCATCTTCAGCGCGGTCCGGTGCGCCCCGCCGGACAACAAACCGACCCCGGCCGAACGGGACACCTGCGCCCCCTGGCTGCACCGGGAGGTCGCGCTGATCCGGCCCACCGTGCGCGTCGTGGTGGCGTTGGGCGCGTTCGCGTGGGCCGCCTGGTGGCCGGTGCTGCGCCGGGTGTACGGCATCGTCCCGCCCAGCCCGCGACCGGTATTCGGCCATGGGGCACACTGGTCCGGTACGGCCGCCCCCACCCTGCTCGGCTGCTACCACGTCAGCCAGCAGAACACGTTCACGGGACGGCTGACACCAGGGATGCTGGACGACGTGTTCGCCCGGGCGAAACAGTTCGCCGGGGTGGACTGAACTGCGTGGGGCGGTGGCGATGGACCTCGGCGTACTGCGCAGGTGGTGGCCAGTCGCCGCGATGGCTCTGCTGCTCGCCGCCGCCGCGCTCGCCGCCGGGCACTCCTCGATCGGTGCCAGCCGTATCCCGCCGGCCGCCGACAACATCCCGTACGTCCCGCAGTATCCGACCGCCGAACCGGCGCCCTCGATCCCGGTCGAACCCCGCGAGGGCGCGGAGGACACCCAGGCGGACGTGCCGCGGTGGATCGTCACCGCGGCGGTCGTCCTGCTCGGACTCGCGATCCTGGCCGCGCTCGGCTATCTGGCCTGGACGCTGCTGCGGGGCGCGTTGCGCCGCACCACCCGGGCCGTCCCGGTGACCCGGGCCCGGCGCACCGCCGAGGGCACCGCCCGGGAGGTGGTGGCCGCGCTCGACGCCGGACTGGTCGAGTTGGACGACGCCGACACCGATCCCCGCACCGCCGTCATCGCCTGCTGGGTCCGGCTGGAGGAGGCCGCCACCGAGGTCGGCGTGCCGCGGCGCACCGGCGACACCCCGACCGACCTGGTGACCCGGCTGCTGCGGGGCGACGTCGCCGCCGGCGTGCCCGCCATCGCCAGCGCCGACGTGCTCGACGGCTTCGCCCACGTCTACCGTGAGGCCCGGTACGCCACCCACACCGTGGACGCGCGGATGCGCGACCAGGCCCGGGCCGCGTTGCGCCGGCTGCGCGGCGAACTGGCCGCCCTCGCGACCGCCGACGAGGTGCCGGCGTGAGTGCGAGGAGTGAGCCGGTTTTGCGAGCCCCGCAGTCGCGAACGGAGAGAGCCCGGTGAGTGAGCGGGCCGGCCTCGACGATCTGCTCAGCTTCGAGGAGGAGCCGTCTCCCCGGTTGGGCCGGGCGCGTGGCGGACGGGCCCGGGCGGTGTTCCGCGTCCTCCTCGTGGCGGCTGCGGCCACCGCGGTCGTCCTGGTCGGCCTGCGTGCGGTCGGCCTCCAGCTTCCCGTCTGGATCGTGGTGGCCGGCGTGCTCGCGGTGCTGACCGTGCGGCGGGTCACCGCCGCGCTCGCCCCACCGCCCCCGCCT
>NZ_SMJY01000336.1:0-3144 GCF_004348355.1 Micromonospora sp. KC721
CGTAGGAGTGTATAAGAGACAGGTGCGGGCGAGCGCGGGTGGGGCGCCGGAGGCGTAGACGACCATCCGGCCGCGGGGTAGGGCGTGCAGGTCGGAGACGTCGAGGATGCGTTGGCGGCGGGTGGAGTGGGAGACGGAGCGTTGTCCCCAGCCGGATCCGCTGCTGCTGGTCGAGCGGGTGGCGACGTCGTGTTCGCCGATGAGTTTGGAGAGTTCTTCGAGCCAGTCGGGGTCGGCGACGCCGCCGCCGTAGGTGCGCACGTTCGCCGCCGACCACAGTTTGCGCATGCCCTCGCGCCCCCACACGTCGACGCCTTGGGGGTAGGACTGCAGGATCGTGATGATCGGTAGGCCGTGGGAGCCGTAGTAGGAGTAGAGGTTGGGGAGCTGCCGCAGGCGGCAGATGTTGGCGGCCTCGTCGAGGATGCTCAGCAGCGGCGGGTCCAGGCGGCGGCCGGCGGAGGCGCGGGCGCGTAGTTCGCCGGCGCGGAGGACGGCGTCGGTGAGCGCGGCGACCAGCGGGGCGGGGGAGCCGGGCCCGCCCTGGGACAGCAGATACAGCACGTCAGTGCTGGTGACGAACGCGGCCGGGTCGAACTCGGTGACCCCGGCGCGGGTGGGTGGGGTGACCCAGGCGGTGACGGCCGGTTCGGTGAGGCACATGAGCATCTTCTGCGCGCCGGCGTAGATGCCGCCGCGAGTCTTGTCGGGCATGTTGACCACGCCGGAGACGGCGTCGGCGGGCAGCGCGAAGCCGTGCTCGCGCAGCAGCATCGCTGGTTCGTCGTCGCGGGGGCTGACCGCCCACCGGTAGGCGGCGAGGATGTCCCGGCCGGACACGGCCGCCGCGAGGAGCAGGTTAGCGACCAGTTCCTCGGAGCTGGGGTCGAAGAAGGCGTCGCGGCTGACGCCGGGTTCGCGTTCGGCGGCGGCGAAGTGCTCGGCCAGGCGGCGGGCGTCGGTGATGGTGGCCACCGCCCGCAGCGGGTTCCACCACATGCCCTGCTCGGTGCCGAGGATGTGCTGCGGGTCGAACGCCCACACGGTGCCGCGGGCGGCGCGGATGTCGCGGGTGGCGTCGACGATGTCGCCTTTGACGCTGGTGACCAGGGTCGGCCCGGGGGCGGCGACGATGGCGGGGATGGCCCGGCTGGTGGTTTTGCCGGTGCGGGGGCCCCAGATGTCGACGGCCATGTCCTCCCAGGACTGGCGCAGCGGCATCCCACCGGCGACGGTGTGCCCGATGAGCACGCCGAGCTGGTCGGGGTCGGGCCGGTCGACGTCGGCGAGGCTGGGCCGCAGCCGCCGGCCGCTGTCGGCGACACCCTTCGGCCCGAGGTGGGTGAGGTCCTTGCGGGTGGCCATGCGGCGGGCGGCGGAGTCGACCCGGGTGCGACGCCGGCCGATCCACCGCCTGAGGGCGACCACCGCCGTGGTCAGCAGCAGCAGGACGACGACCTGGGCGATGGCGACGAGTGTGCAGGCGGTGGTCCAGGTGATGTCTGCGCGCAGCACCGCGAGGGCGACCTGGATGGGGTGGCCGCCGGTGTAGCCGGGCGGCCGGGTGAGCACGACCGGCAGCCACACTGTGCCGGCGAGGACCAGGACCAGGGCGGCGACGCCGCCGACGATCAGGCCGGCGTCGTCGTGGCCGCCGCGCGGCCCTGCGGGCCGGCTCATGTCATCGTCCAGCGGAAGTCGGTGTTGCCGAGCTGCTTCTCCACCTCGGTGGGTTCCAGGTGCACGGGGATGCCCGGCCGGGAGCCGACCTTGATGAGGAAGTTCCCGCGACCGACGGTCTCGCTGCCCTCGGCGGCCCAGGACGGCGGCGCCGACCAGGACAGCACCTCACGCCGTTCGGCCTGCGACAACGGCCGCACGCGGGAGACGGCGTCGAGTTCCTGCTCCGAGCATGGCCCGATCATCAGCACCGCGGAACGTTCGGCGAAGCCGCGGGCTTTGGCCCGGTCGTGGGCGGTGGGCAGCGCCTCCAGGTCGGCCAAGCTGTGGGTGATGAACGCGGTGCCGGTGCCTTTCTGCCGGTTGAGTCGGGTGAGGCCGTCGGCGCGGTCGACCAGGCCGTGCCCGACCCGCAGCGCCCGCCACAACTCGTCGAGCACGGTGAAGAACGTTCTCGCGGGGGCGAGGCCGAGGTCGGCCAGCAGGTGCGCGGCTTCCACCTGGGCGAACCCGTAGCTCCACGTGCTTAGGAGGGTGGCGGCGGTGCGTAGCTCGTCGGTGTCGTCGATGCCGGAGATGTCGACGCACACGGCCGGGGTGTCGAGCCGGATCGCGGTGGTGGTCTGCCCCTCGAAGGTGCTCCCGAGCGGGCCGTGCAGCAGCGCCAGCAGAGTGCGGTGCAGCCCGTTGGTCTCCTCGCGGAAGCGGGGGATGTCCTGCTCTTCCTGCCAGAGCGTCACCGCCCGCACCTCAGCAGGGGCGTCGCGGATGACGCGCAGGACATCGGAGAGCACCGGCTGGGTGTCGGTCTCCCGCTCGGCGAGGTAGCGCAGCGCGGCAGCGAGGACGGTGGTCTCGTCGGAGCTGACAGGCCCGCGCCGGATCAGGGTGGCCAGGGCGACCAGCATGTTCAGCCGCCGGTCCGTCACGGCCGCACGGACGACCGCGCCGGTGCGCTCGTCGACGCGGTCCAGGACCTGCCGCCACGGGCCCGCGTCGAGCGGGTTGATGCGGTCCAGGCCGGGCCCGACCCGCAGCACCTGCCCACCCAGGGCGCGGACCAGCTCGGCGTAGTCGGGTTTGAGGTCGCCGAGGATCAGCGGCGTGACGCCCTGGGCGGTGAGACCGAGGACCATGCGGCGCACGGCGGTGGACTTGCCCATGCCGGGCTCACCCTCGATCCACACGGACGGGTTGTTGATCAACCTCGCTCTCGTGTACCAGGAGATCGGGTCGAAGCACACCGCCGAGCCGGTGTAGAGGTGCCGGCCGACCGGCACGCCGATCATCGGCGTCGACGCGCCGGTGCCGAACGGGAACAGCCCGCACACCTGCACCGTCGTGCCCCGGTACTCGGTGGGTGGTTCGATCCAGGACCACCGGCCGCCGCCGGGCCCGGCGTAGCCGAGGCGGCCGGGTCGCCGGCCGGGTGGTCGACGCGGCGGGGGCGGGGTGGTGTCGCGG
>NZ_SMJY01000337.1:0-3144 GCF_004348355.1 Micromonospora sp. KC721
CCGCGGAGGCGTACGAGACGGTGCAGGGCACCGCGAACTCGGCGGCCAGCGCCGCCGCCACCCGGCCCACCGAGGCCCGCGCCCGGGCGTCCCGGGTGCCCGCCGCCGCCAGCACCAGCGCGTCGACCCCGCCCGGCTCCACCTCCGCCAACCGCCGGCGCAACCCGGCCAGCAGACCGGGGTCCACCGTGCCGTCCGCCGGCCCCAGCACGTCGGTCACCCGTACCGACAGCTCCGAGGCCGACGCACGCGCCGCCGCCACCGCCGCCGGGACGTCCACCCGCCGGTGGTACGCGGCGGTGAGCAACAACGGCACCACCACCGCCTCGGCGTGCCCGGCCGCCGCCAGCCCACACAGCACCTCGGTCGGCCCCGGGTCGGTGTGGTCCAGCCAACTCGGCAGCACCACCGCGCCGGGACGGGCCGCCTCGACGGCCCGGGCGAGCGCCCGGGTCGCCTCCGCCGCCCGGTGGTCCCGGCTGCCGTGGGCGACCAGCACCACCGGCGCCTGGTCGCCCACCCCGGCCGCCACGGAAGCGCCGGGGCCGGTCAGACGTGCAGGCCGCACTCGGTCTTCTCGAACATGGCCCACCGACCGGCCCGCGGGTCCTCCCCGGCCTTCGTCCGCCGGGTGCAGGGCCAGCAGCCGATCGAGCCGTAGCCGCGGCTGAACAGCTCGTTGACCGGGATGTCGTACCGGGCGATGTAGGAGTCGACGTCGGCCTGGGTCCAGGCGGCGATCGGGTTGACCTTCACCCTCCCCCGCCGGGCGTCGAAGGTGACCACCGGCGTGTTCGCCCGGGTGGGCGACTCGTCCCGGCGCAGCCCGGCCGCCCAGGCGTCGTACCCGGCGAGGGCCCGCTCCAGCGGCTCCACCTTGCGCAGCTGGCAGCATTGGTCCGGCGAACGGTTGAACAGCCGGGGACCGTACTCGGCGTCCTGCTGGCCGACGGTCTGCCGGGGCCGGATCGACCGGACGTTCACCGGCAGCCGGCGGGCCACCTCGTCACGGACCTTGAGCGTCTCCGGGAAGTGCAGCCCGGTGTCGAGGAAGATCACGTCGACCCCGGGGGCGACCCGGGACACCAGGTGGGCCAGGACGGCGTCGGCCATGGAGCTGGTGACGCAGAACCGGTCACCGAAGGTGTCAGCCGCCCACCGGGCGATCTCCAGCGCCGAGGCACCCTCCAGCTCGCGACCGGCCCGCTCGGCCAGCGTGCGCAGCTCCTCCGGGTCACGGCGGGTCGGGTCGGCCGGCCGTGGGCCGCCCGGCCCGACCAGGCCCAGGTTCGTCGCGGAGAGCAGCTTCATCGGGCCACCACCTTGCTCAGCAGGCCGGTGAACCGCACGGTGAAGACCCGGGCGCAGGCGTGGCACTCCCAGGCGCCGTGCCCGGACTCGTTCGGCCGCAGGTCCTCCTCACCGCAGTAGGGGCAGTAGAGAGGCGCGGATCGTGTCGCACTCAACGCAGTTCCTCCTCGTCGACCCGGATCACCCAGTTGGCGAACGTCTCGCCCTCGGTCCGGCTCGCCAGGTACCGGCGGGCCAGTCGTTCCACGTACTCGGGAAGCTCGTCGGCGGTGGTCTTCAGGCCGCGCAGCTTGCGGCCGAACCCGGCGGTCTGCCCTTGCGCCATACCCAGGCCGCCGCCGAGGTGCACCTGGAAGCCCTCCACCTGGCGGCCGTCCGGGCCCACCACCAACTGACCCTTGAGCCCGATGTCGGCGACCTGAGTCCGGGCGCAGGCGTTCGGGCAGCCGTTGAGGTGGATGGAGATGTCGGCGTCGAAGTCGCGCAGTCGTTGCTCCAGTCGGGCCACCAGCTCCTCGCCGCGCCGCTTGGTCTCGACGATGGCGAGCTTGCAGAACTCGATGCCGGTGCAGGCCATGGTGCCGCGCCGCCAGGCCGACGGCCGGGCCTCCAGGCCGATCCCACGCAACGCCTCGACCAACGACTCCGTCCGCTCCGGCGCCACGTCGAGCACCAGCAGCTTCTGGTACGCGGTGAGCCGTACCCGGTCACTGCCGTGCGCCTCGACCGCGTCGGCGAGCTGGGCCAGCTGGGTGCCGGAGACCCGGCCCACCACCGGGGCGGCCCCGACGAGGTTGCGCCCGTCGCGCTGGCGGTGCACGCCGATGTGGTCGATCGGCTTCTCCGGCAGCTGCGGGGCGGGGCCGTCCAGCAGGGTGCGGCCCAGGTACTCCTTCTCCAGCACCTCCCGGAACCTCTCCACACCCCAGTCGGCGACCAGGAACTTCAGCCGGGCCCGGCTGCGCAGCCGGCGGTAGCCGTAGTCGCGGAAGATGCCGACCACACCGGCCCAGACGTCCGGCACCTCGGCCAGCGGCACCCAGACGCCGAGCCGCTTGGCCAGCATGGGGTTGGTGGAGAGACCGCCGCCGACCCAGACATCGAAGCCGGGGCCGTGCTCCGGGTGGTCCACCCCGAGGAAGGCGATGTCGTTGGCCTCGTACGGGGTGTCGACCAACCAGGAGATGGAGGTCTTGAACTTGCGCGGCAGGTTGGCGTACGCCGGGTCGCCGACGTACCGGCGGACGATCTCGTCGATGGCTGGGGTCGGGTCGACCAGCTCGGCCTCGGCGACCCCGGCGACCGGGCTGCCGAGCACGATGCGCGGGCAGTCACCGCACGCCTCGGTGGTCTGCAATCCGACCGACTCCAGCCGGCGCCAGATCTCCGGCATATCCTCGACCCGGATCCAGTGGTACTGGATGTTCTGCCGGTCGGTGATGTCGGCGGTGTCCCGGGCGAACTCGCGGGAGATGTCGGCGACCACCCGGAGCTGGGCCAGGTTGAGCTGCCCGCCGTCGATCCGGACCCGGAGCATGAAGAACTCGTCCTCCAGCTCGTGCGGCTCCAGTACGGCCGTGCGGCCGCCGTCGATGCCCGCCTTGCGCTGGGTGTAGAGGCCCCACCAGCGGAACCGGCCCCGCAGATCCTGCGGGTCGATGGAGGCGAAGCCCCGGTGGGCGTAGATGTTCTCGATCCGGGCCCGCACGTTCAGCGGGTTGTCGTCCTTCTTGATCCGCTCGTTGGCGTTGAGCGGCTCGCGATGCCCGAGTGCCCACTGCCCCTCACCGCGAGCACGTCGGGGTGCGCGGGCGGCCGGCGCCGTCGGGGTGC
>NZ_SMJY01000338.1:0-3107 GCF_004348355.1 Micromonospora sp. KC721
GGCCGGGTCTGCGCGACCCGGCCACCGCCCCACGGACCTCAGGCCCGGCCGCGTTCGGCGCGGTAGCGGCGGATCAGCGCCGCGGTGGAGGAGTCCACGTCGGACAGATCCGGTGCGTCCCCGGTGAGCTTCGGCGCCAACTGGTTGGCCATCACCTTGCCCAACTCCACGCCCCACTGGTCGAAGGGGTTGATGTCCCAGATCGCGCCCTCGGTGAACACGATGTGCTCGTACAGGGCTATGAGCTGCCCCAGCGTCGAGGGGGTGAGCTTCGCCGCGATGATCGAGGTGGTCGGGTGGTTGCCCGGCATCACCCGGTGCGCCACCACCTCGGGCTTCGTGCCCTCTGCCTCGACCTGCTCCCGGGTCCGGCCGAAGGCCAGCGCGGCGGTCTGGGCGAAGAAGTTCGACATGAACAGGTCGTGCATGTCGCCCAGGTCGTGGTGGGGCTGGCTGAACGCGATGAAGTCCGCCGGAATCAGTCGGGTGCCCTGGTGGATGAGCTGGTAGAAGGCGTGCTGGCCGTTGGTGCCGGGCTCGCCCCAGAAGATCTCGCCGGTGCTGTGGTCCACGGGCGTGCCGTCCACCGTCACCGACTTGCCGTTGCTTTCCATGGTCAACTGCTGCAGGTATGCCGGGAACCGGTGCAGGTACTGCGAGTACGGCAGCACCGCGTGGGTCTGCGCGTCGAGGAAGTTCGTGTACCAGACGTTCAGCAGGCCCATCAGGACCGGCACGTTGCGCTCCACCGGCGTACGCCGGAAGTGCTCGTCCACGGCGTGGTAACCGGCCAGCATCTCCCGGAACCGGTCCGGGCCGATCGCCAGCATCACCGACAGGCCCACCGCCGAGGGCAGCGAGTACCGACCGCCCACCCAGTCCCAGAAGCCGAACATGTTCTCCGGGTCGATACCGAAGTCCCTGACCCGCCGCTCGTTGGTGCTGACCGCGACGAAGTGCCGGGCGATCGCCGACTCGCCCTCGACGTCCAGCCCGCCCAGCAGCCATGCCTTCGCCTGCTGGGCGTTGGCCAGGGTCTCCTGGGTGGAGAAGGTCTTCGACACCACGACGAACAGGGTGGTCGCCGGGTCCAGGTCGTGCGTCTTGTCGTGGATGTCGGTTGGGTCGATGTTGGAGACGAACCGGCAGGAGATCCCCGCGTCCCGGTACGCCTTCAACGCCTCGTACGCCATCACCGGGCCCAGGTCGGACCCGCCGATGCCGATGTTCACCACCGTGCTGATCCGCTCGCCGGTGTGCCCCCGCCACTGCCCCGAGCGGACCCGCTCGGCGAACGCCGCCATCCGGTCCAGTACCCGGTGCACGTCGGCGACGACGTCCTGGCCGTCCACGGTCAGCGAGGCGTCCCGGGGAAGCCGCAGCGCGGTGTGCAGCACCGCCCGGTTTTCGGTGACGTTGATGTGCTGCCCGGCGAACATCGCGGCGATCCGGTCGGTGAGGCTCACCCGTTCCGCCAGTGCGGTGAGCAGCGCCAGCGTCTCGTCGGTGACGAGGTTCTTGCTGTAGTCGACGTGCAGGTCGGCGACCTCACCGGTGAGCCGCTCACCCCGGCGTCCGTCCGCGGCGAACAGTTCCCGCAGGTGGGTGCCGCGCATCGTCTCGGCGTGCTTGTGCAGCGCCTGCCATTCGTCGGTGGTGGTCACGCTCGCAGCCATCGGGTCGATCTTCTCCTTCACGACGTTCGCGGGCGGCGGCCGGCCCGCCGGCCGCCGGCTCGCCCTCCAGCCTGCCACCCGGCTCGCGGGCGCGCGACGCGACGCGGCGGCGGCCCTGCCGCTACCCGGGCGCCGAAACCGTCCAAGGCATCGACTTTCGTTGAACTATCGGAAACATTTCAGTAACGTCGGAGCGGGAACGTCTCGACCACGCGGGTGACACCGCAGGCCCGGCGGTTCCGGTGCGGTGTCAGGGCGACCGTGCCGGGAGCGAAGCGCGCGGAGCCGGCCGCCGCGCCGGGTGACGGTCGAGCCGACGATCTCCCGTACCCACCACTGTCGAAAGGCGATCAGCCATGAGCCACGTCCCAGCCCGCGCCCCGGCGCGCTCGACGAGTCGAGCCCGGCTACGCGCTGCCCTCGTCGCCGCCGTCGCCGGTGCCGCCGTCCTCGGCGTCACCGTGACGATGACGCCCAGTGCCAGCGCCGCCACCACCCTCGGCGCCTCCGCCGCCCAGAGCGGCCGGTACTTCGGCACCGCCGTGGCGGCCGGCAGGTTGAACGACTCGGCGTACACCACGATCTTGAACCGCGAGTTCAACCAGGTGACGCCGGAGAACGAAATGAAGATCGACGCCACCGAGCCGCAGCAGGGGGTGTTCAGGTACGGCGACGCCGAGCGGATCGTGCAGCACGCCCGCAGCCGCGGCATGAAGGTGCGCGGGCACACCCTGGCCTGGCACTCGCAGCAGCCGAACTGGATGCGGGACATGTCCGGCACCGCGCTGCGCAACGCCATGCTGAACCACGTCACGCAGGTGGCCAGGCACTTCCGTGGCCAGGTCGAGTGGTGGGACGTGGTGAACGAGGCGTTCGCCGACGGCCCCAGCGGCGCGCGGCGCGACTCGAACCTGCAGCGCACCGGCAACGACTGGATCGAGGCGGCGTTCCGGGCGGCGGACGCGGCGGATCCGAACGCGCAGCTGTGTTACAACGATTACAACACCGACAACTGGAACGACGCGAAGACCCAGGCCGTGTACCGGATGGTGCGGGACTTCAAGAGCCGTGGGGTGCCGATCGACTGCGTCGGGTTGCAGTCGCACTTCACCGGTGGGTCGAACTACCCGAGCAACTACCGTACGACCCTGTCGAGCTTCGCGGCGCTGGGTGTGGACGTGCACATCACCGAGCTGGACATCCGCAACGCGCCGTCCGACGCGTACCGCAACGTGGTCAACGACTGCCTGGCGGTGCCGCGCTGCAAGGGGATCACGGTGTGGGGCATCCGTGACTCCGACTCCTGGCGCTCGGGCGAGAGCCCTCTGCTGTTCGACCGCGGTGGCAACAAGAAGGCTGCCTACAACGCCGTGCTCACCGCACTGAACAGCGCCCCTCCCACGACGCCGCCGACGACCCCGCCGACCACCC
>NZ_SMJY01000339.1:0-3063 GCF_004348355.1 Micromonospora sp. KC721
CCGCCAGGGCAGCCGACCGCCACCGCGCCCGGTCTCACCCCGCAGCAGCGCCTGACCACTCTCGCCGACACCATCCGCGCGGTACCGGCCGACAACAGCACCGGCCCCTACACCTACCTCCACACCCAGACCTGGGCCCGCGCCACCACGACCATCACCCGCACGGACCTCAGGCGCTGGCGGCATCCCGACGGGTCTGGACAGGAAATCACCCGCCGGCTACCGGACCTGCCCGCAGTCGACCACCAGCCGAAGCCCGCAGAGCGAGCGCTGTTCGCGCGAGCCCAGAAAACGATCATCCGGCACCTGGCCGGTGACCTTCACCCGTACCTGCCCGAGCCGCCACCGGTTGACCCGGCCGCGCTTGCCGGCCTCCTGGCACCGCCCGAGCTATCCGACGAGCCGGCGTACCCACGGCTACTCGTCGGCGGCGTCGTCGGCCTGGCCACCAGCCAGTACCTGCACCACGAGCAGCGCGCGGCATGCCTGCGCGTCCTCGCCATCATCCCGACCATCGCGTACCAGGGCGAAACCAAGGACATCGCCGGTCGGCCCGGCCTCGCTTTCGCGGTGACAGCCGACGGGTCGACCTCGACGATCGTCATCGACGCCCGCACTGGCGAACTTCTCGCCGCTCATGAGCGGGTCACCGGCCCTCGACCCGGCTTGTTCGCGTACGTCCTGGTCGTCGAACGCGGCCGTACTGCGAGCGTCGGAGACACCGTCCGACCCCGAGCTACCCGCCCGACGGGTAGGAAGGCCCGGACAAAGTGACCGCGCGGCGTCCGTAGGGGTACGGACCGGCGCTACCCGAGGTCACTCGTCCGGGCCTTCGCCCACACGCTCACCAGGCATTCACCGTCCGGCATCTTCCAGCGCGCGATCCCTCACCTCTTGCAGCATCCGAAGCAGGAGGTGAGGGGGATTCGCGACCACGGTCAGACGCGCCCGACTGCGTGAGCCCGACCCGCCGCCGTGCCGGGCCGGCCGCCGACGCCGTCCTGCGTCCCCCCGTCATGCCCATGCTCGCCGCGGGCGTCGACGTCGTCCCTGAAGGGGCGGGCCTGGCCTACGAGCCGAAGTGGGACGGCTGGCGGAGCTTGGCCTTCCGCACCCCCGACGGCGTGTATCTCCAGTCTCGGGCAGGACGGAACCTGAGCCCGTACTTCCCGGACATCACCCGAGCGCTGCGCACGGTCCCGCCAGGAGCTGTTCTGGACGGCGAACTCGTCGTCTGGGAACGGGACCGGACGAACTTCGCCCTCTTGCAGCGCCGCATCGTTGCCGGCAACCAGCTCCTGACCGTCGTCCGCCGCCACCCCGCACACTACGTCGTCTTCGACCTCCTCAGCGCCCCGCCCGGCCGACTCCTGCTCGACGCGCCGCTGTCCGACCGCCGGATGCTGCTGGCCGACCTGCTCGCCGGTGTCTCGCCCACGGTCACCCTGTCCCCGCAAACCACGGACATCACCCAGGCCACGCAGTGGCTGAGCACCTGGACCGCCGCCGGCATCGAAGGCATCATGATCAAACGGCTCGACAGCCGGTACGAGCCCGGGCGGCGGGCCTGGCAAAAGTACCGCGCCTACTGCACCACCGAGGCGATCATCGGCGGCGTGACCGGCACGATCCACGATCCGGAAACCCTGCTCATCGGCCGCCACGACCGGTACGGCCGGCTTCGATACACCGGCCGCACCCACCCACTCCGGGCGCCACAGCGCCGCGAACTCGCGACACTGCTCTCCCCGCTGCAACCCGCGCAACACCCGGGTGGCCCAGTCACGCATCCCTGGCCGCAACCCCTGCCAGCGAGCTGGTCCGGGCAGCTCGACCGGCCCGAGCCGCTGCGCTACATCCAGGTGCAGCCCGCCGTCGTAGCCGAGATCGACGTCGACACCGCATACGAGCACCACCGCTGGCGGCATCGTGTCCGGTACCTCCGCCCGAGGCTGGACCTGTCCGTCTACGACGTGCCGCTGCTGCTCGACGACAACGGGCGATGACCGGCCGGTGCGACAGCGGCACATACCAGACAAGGCCCAAGATCAGGGTGTTGTCCACACGTGCTCTCGTTGTCCACAGACTCAGCGCGGCCACCGCGAGCCTCACCATTCCCCGCCGAGACTAGGAGCTGTCGGCGAGGTCGCCACCCGGGCTGCTGGCCACGGCCACGCGCAGGTGGAGCCGGCCCGGTTCGCAGGCCACCGACCGCCTACCCCCGCGCCGGTCAGCGCCAACCGGCGCGGGGGTAGACCGCGACAGGCATTCAACCTCCAGCGTCTGAAGTCGCACTCACCGGCTTCCAACTTCGGCCGATTACCTTCGGTAATGATGAGCCAGCAGCGGCCTCGAATGCGGCTAGCTGAGCCGACCCCCCTGGAGCCAGAATCACCAATCCCGAGCAACGAGGGAAGGCAGTCCGACCACAGCGTGCACGTGGTATGAAAGGGCGTCCCCATGAGACGCTGTTTATGCCGGAACGCCGATCCGATACACCGGCCCGGACAGTTACTCTCACGCACTACCGGAGGCCGACTTGGCACTGCCCAACACCCCGACCGAACCCCAGGACCCCAACTCACGGGGCGGCAACGACGAGGCTCTGATCAGCCTGAGCTTGGCGTCCGCGCTGGTAGAGCTACTTAACAACGTCATCGCGGCACCCACAGACAAGGCCCCCACCCTGACAGGACTGGGAGCCTTGGCCGCAGCTGCGATCCTGATCACGCTCTGGCATGAGCATGATCGTCGCTAATTCCAACTGACCTACAACTAACTCCTCCAAGGGGGGTCGCTCTATTGAGCGGCCCCCCTTGCTATTTATATCAGAAACCCCCGCCGACACAACAGAGAACATTTTTCTATTCGCACAGCGCAGAGCCATCAACTACACCTTCTGACTACCTTGACTCCAAAGACTCCGGCCTTGATTTCTGGTTGATATGGGCTCGGCATTCCAGCGAGGAAAGTCAAGGTGCGAGGAGGGGGCGGGTAGGAAAGGGAGCCTCGGCGGTCGGCATGGACGCGTCTGGTTGTAGCTGGCGCTGGGCTGCTGGGGAC
>NZ_SMJY01000033.1:0-39939 GCF_004348355.1 Micromonospora sp. KC721
GTCGTGGGGCGCGCTGCCGTCGGTCACGTCGATCGATGCTGCCGGACCGGGGGTGGGCGGACAAGCGGGCTAAGCGAAAGCTAAGACAGTCTCCCTCGATCGTGACTCGGCGGCGCGGCGGCGATCACGGGGAGCGACATGCGGGCGGCGGTGGGCGGTCACCACGCGGCACCGATTCCGTCGCCCGGGTACCAGTGCTCCAGTGGAGTTTCCTTGTACGCCAGGAAACGGCGGCCGGTGCGTTCGGCGTGTTCGGCCAGGACGTTGGTGACGGTGACGTTGTCGGTGAGCAGGATCGCCCCGGCGGCGAGTTTCGGTTCGACCGCCTCGAACTCCCGCTTCTCGTGGGCCCGGCTGTGGTCGCTGTCGTGCAGGAACAGGTCGACCGGGCGGTCGAGGGCGGCGATGGAGGCGATCGAGTCGCCGATCACCAGGTCGATCACGTCCGACCAGGGCGCGCTGCGGGCGAGGTAGCCGGCCTCGGGGTTGATGTCCAGGGAGGTGAGCCGGCCGGGGTGCCCTTCGGCGGCGTTGCGCAGCAGCGCGGCGGCGAGTACGCAGCTGCCGAGTCCCTTGTCGACGCCGGTCTCCACGACGTGTCCGGGTCGGGTGGCGCGGACGATGGCGTACCAGCCGATCCGGCGGGCGTACCGGACCTGCTTGTCGGCGAGGCCGCGGCGCGCGGAGCCGGCGGTGGCCCGCTCGATGTGGCCGCGCAGTGTGTCGTCGGACTCGATCTCGTCGAGATAGGTCCGGACCTGTTTGATCGGGACGTCGCAGACGACGCTGACGAACCAGGCGAGGTGCTGCCGGCTGAGCTTGGTCAGCTCGTAGGTGTAGTTGTGGTGTTCACGGGAGGTGAACAGCCACCGGGCGGTGGTACGGATGACCTTGGCGTCGTGCCGGGCGACCCGGGCCAGCCGCTTGGGGAAGGCGGCGACCGGTGCGAGGCGGGTGCGGGCGATGGCCCGGCGAAGCGTCGTAGCGTCCACCCGTGGGTTTGTACCAGGTGAAGGGCGAATCGGCGAGAGCCACGTCGATCGGTTGACCGTGTGGTCGGGGCTGACCGTCCGGACGAGGGTCACCACGGGCAAACGTGAATCAGTAGCATCGCGCCATGTCCGATCGCCAGCAGCTCGCCGATCCCGATCCGCGCCTCGCGTCCGATGTGGAGTCGGATGCTCCGGCGGCTGCCCCGGCTCCGCGTCGTCGTCGTGGGCGGCGGGTCGCCCTGGTCGTGCTGCTCGTGCTGGCGTTGCTGTCCGGCGGCGGGGTCCTCGCGGCCGGGCTGTACTACCGTTCGGTCGACTCCTCGATCGAGCGGGTCGAGGCGTTCGAGGACGTGCCGCAGGAGTCGCGTCCGCAGGCGGAGGCCGCGGCCGGGGGCGCGCTGAACATCATGATCCTCGGCAGTGACTCCCGCGACCAGGAGAACGCCGGCGGGTCCCGCAGCGACACCATCATCCTGGCCCACCTCACCAGGGACCGGTCGAGTGCCCAGCTCATCTCGATCCCCCGGGACACGTGGGTGCACGTGCCCCGGTCGAAGAGTGGGCGCGGCGGCCGAGACGCCAAGATCAACGCTGCCTACGCGTGGGGCGGCGTCCCGCTCATGGTCCAGACCGTGGAGAAGTTCACCGGGGTACGCGTCGACCACGTGACGATGATCGACTTCGCCGGTTTCAAGGAGATCGTCGACGCGCTGGGTGGCGTCGAGGTCGACGTGGAGAAGGACTTCACCACGAAGTACTCGCTCGACCCGAGCGGAAGCCGGACCTTCGTCAAGGGCCGGCAGACCCTGTCCGGTGCGGCCGCGCTGGACTACGCGCGCGAGCGGCACGCCTTCGCCGACGGTGACTTCGCCCGGATCCGCCACCAGCAACAGGTGATCAAGGCGATCCTGGACAAGGCGGCCTCCGGCGGCGTGCTGACCAACCCCGGCAAGCTGAACTCGTTCGTCCGGGCCAGCACGAACGCGGTGGCGGTGGACGAGTCGCTGTCCCTGGTGGACCTGGCCATGAAGCTGCGTCACCTGAGGAGCGACAATCTGACCTTCGTCACCTGCCCCAGCCGGGGGACGGGCCGGGTGGGCAGCGAGAGCGTCGTCTTCGCGGACACGGCGAAGACCGGTCGCCTCTTCGACGCGGTTCGCCGCGACGACGTATCCGACATCATCGCTGTCGGAAAGTAGGAAGTCCTTTCACCTCGCCGGCTCTGGTGGGTGCACCGCTGCGCTCGTATCCTTCGATCGCCTCCGGCGTTCGTGAGTCGCCGGGGGTCGTCACGGGGGAGGATCGGCCATGTCACGCCTACCGGCGTCAGGGCACCCTGCTGCGACCGCCATCCACCTCGACGGGCCGTCACAGCAGTCAGCGGAACCGATGGACGACCCGACCGACGACGCGGGGCTCCGCCCGGGCCATCCGGCCGCCCGGCTGGCGGCGGACCCGCCCGCCGCCGAGCGGCAGTCCGGAATGGACACCACGGCCGTTCTGCCGTACGCCGGTTCGCGGGCCTCACGGCGTACGCGCCGGTTGCGGGCCTGGATGATGGCGGCCCCCCTGGACGTGGTCGCGCTGCTCGCTCCGCTGCTGGTGAGCCAGAACTACTGGCGCGGGACGCTGGTCAACGCCGCCCTCACCGTGGCCTTCTTCGCGGCGGGCGGGCTCTACCGGCCCCGCCGGCACGTTGGCTTCCTGGACGAACTGCCCAGCCTCGGCGGTCGGCTGCTGGCGTCCGGGGCCGTGGTGGCGATCATCGCGGCCGAGCGCCACGACTCGGTGCAGTACGTCAGCGGTTTCATGCACGGCGTGGCGCTCTCCGCCGGTCTGGTGATCGTGGGACGCGCGTTCAGCCGCACGGTGCTCCTCGTCGCGCGGAAGCGCCGGTGGGTGGAGCACAACGCCATCATCATCGGCAGCGGCCCGATCGCGGTCGAACTCGCCCGGCTGCTGCGCCGCTACCCGCAGTACGGGCTGCGGTTCGTCGGCTGCGTCGACACCACGACGCGACCGGGCACCGCCGCGCTTCCACTGATCGGCACCCTCGCCGACCTGGCGCGACTCACCAGGGTGCTGGACTGTGAAGTGCTGATCATCGCGGATCCGGACTGTCCGGAGTCGTCCCTGATGGACATTCTGCTCCAGCCCACCACGGCCCGCTGCGACCTGTGGGCGGTGCCCCGGCTGTGGGGTTCCCGGTCCCACGGCGGCTATCCGGACCACGTCGGCGCGATTCCCATCGTCAAGATCGGCGACACCACGCTCTCTGGTCCACGGTGGGCGGTCAAGCGCGCCTCCGACCTGCTCTTCGCGACTGCGGCGCTGCTCGTCCTGAGCCCGGTGCTGCTGCTCTGCGCGGTGGCGACGTTCCTGGAGGGCGGCCGGGGCATCTTCTTCCACCAGGAACGGATCGGCCGGTACGGAAAGCCGTTCAAGGTCATCAAGTTCCGTTCGATGCAGCCGGTCGACGAGCAGGAGTCCCGGACGAACTGGTCCATCGCGCACGATCGACGGGTCGGGCCGGTCGGCCGCTTCATGCGCCGTACGTCGCTGGACGAGCTGCCGCAGCTCTGGAACATCCTGCGCGGCGAGATGAGCGTCGTCGGGCCCCGGCCCGAACGGCCGTACTTCGTGGAGAAGTTCTCGGTGGAGTACCCGCGCTACGCGATGCGCCACCGCGTGCCGGTGGGGCTCACCGGGCTGGCGCAGGTCAGCGGCCTGCGCGGGGACACCCCGATCTCCGACCGGGCACGCTTCGACAACTACTACGTCGAGAACTGGTCGCTCTGGCTCGACATCAAGATCGTGCTGCGTACGGTGGCGGAAGTGTTCCGGGGTGGTGGGCGTTGACCGGCCCCGCCCCGCGCGCCGCCGTTCACGACGGCGACCTTCAGGCCGAGAGCGTGCCGCCGTCGGGCGAGAGCGCGCCGCCGCCCGTCGCACGGCTGCTGCGGCGGCTCGTCGCACCCGAACTGCTCTACCTCGCCGCCCTCGGCCTGACCGGCGTGGCGGCGGTGGTCTCGGTTGCCCTGCCCGCCGCCGAGCGCGGTGAACTGGCCGCCAACATGGTGGCCGCGACGCTGGGCGCGGCCGTCGGCGGGCTGTCACTGGACACGTTCCTGCTGTCCCGCCCGGCCGGCTGGGTCGCCTCCCGGGGCCGGGCACGGGTGCTGGCCATGCTCGGGGTCTCGGTCCTCCTCTCCGGGGTCGCCGCCGCCGGGCTGACCACGGCGGCCGGCCTCGGCAGCCACCTGGTCGGGGTGGGCTCGGCAGCCGGCCTGACCGTCTTCAACACCGTCTCGTCGTTCGCGCTGCGACGCCGCAGCTTCCGGCTCGTCTACGCGATGCGCGCCGCGAGCGGGGCGGTGCTGGTCGGTGGCTACCTCGCCCTGCACGCCGTCGGCCGGCTCGACGGCGGCCTGTGGAGCCTGGTCTGGCTGGGCGTCCAGTGGCTCAGCGCGCTGGCCGTCTGCGGCCTGGTGCTGGTGACGCTGCGGCGGGCCGGAGCGTTCCCGCCGCCCTCGGCCACCGGCGCGGACCACCGCGCCGACCTGCTCGCCGTCGGCAACCTGCACCTCGGCATCTTCGCGCAGATGATGACGCTGCGGTTCAACCAGATCCTGGTGGCCCGGTTCGTCGGCGCCGGACCGCTCGGCGTCTACGCCCTGGCCGTCGCGGCCCTGGAGTTCGCGCAGGCCGGTGCCGTGGTGCGCGCGCAGCGCATCCTCGCCGACCGCGACGGCGCGGACGGGCCGGACCCGACCAGGGCGGTGGTCCGGGCCGCCGCACCGATCGCCCTGGCCGCCGTCGTCGGGCTCGCCGTGCTGGGCCACCTGCGACCGGAGTACCGGCACGCCTGGCTCCTCGGGCTGCTGCTGCTGCCTGGTTCGCTGGCCACCGCGGCCGGCAAGAGCTGGAGCGCGCTGTTGTTGAAGCGGCGCGGCGAGCGGGCGACGACGACGGTCGCCCTCGTCACGGTGGCGGTCGCGATACCGGCCTACTACGGGATCATTCCCTGGGCCGGCGCGGTCGGGGCGGCGCTCGCCTCCTCGCTCGCCTACGCCGTACACGCCTTCGCGTCGAGAGCCAGCCTGCGGCGCGAGCCGCCGCCGAGTCAGGAAACGGTGTGACAATGGATGTCTCGATCGTGGTTCTCGCCTGGGAGGACTTCACGCGGACCCGCGCCTGCGTGCTGTCGTTGCCCCGCGAGGCCGAGATCGTCGTGGTGGACAACGGCAGCTCCGAGCAGATCCGGCAGGCGCTGGCGGAGTTCTGCGCCGAGCAGGGCGTGAAGTACGTGCAGTCCGGCTCGAACCTGGGCTACGCCCGGGGCATGAACCTCGGGGTACGCCACACCAGCCGGTCGAACGTGATCCTGTCCAACAACGACATCGTCGTACACGACGGTGCCGTGGCCCGGCTGCTGGCCGCCCTGGACGACCCCGGGGTGGGCGCGGCCTTCCCCGCCGTCCTGACCCCGCAGGGCGTCCCGCAGACCGAGGGCGGGCGTTTCCTGAGCGTACGGGTCGGGTTGGCGCACGCCACCGGGCTGAGCCTGGTGGCGCCGAAGCTGCGGATCGTCGCGCCGCCGGAGCGGGCGGACTGGTTGACCGGGCCCTTCGTCGCCCTGCGCCGGGACACCTTCGACGCCATCGGCGGGGTGGACGAGACGTCCTACTTCTACTCCGAGGACATGCGGCTGTGCTGGGCCGTCCGGCAGCGGGGCATGCGGCTGGCGTACCTGCCGGACGCGGTGATCATGCACGAGGACGACGCCACGGCGAAGCGGCGCTGGTCCGAGGAGGAGATCTCGCGCCGGCGTACCCGGGAGTTCATCCGGGCCAGCCGGGACATGGGGGGCCGGCGCGGCCGGGTCGCCGCCACCGCGTACGTCTGCGGGGTGCTGCTGCGCGCGGCGGTCGGCGCCAATCCGGTACGGCGGGCGATCGCGCGCGGCGCCGTCGAAGGGCTGCGTGCCTCGTGAGGGTGCTGTTCGTCTGCACCACCGGCGGCTCCGGGCGACGGCAGCTCGGCGGCGCGGAGCGGATCCTCACCGAACTCATCCCGGCACACGCCCGGACCGGGGTGGAGGTGGTCGCCGCCACCTCCGACGACGAGGTGGGCAGGGCGTTGCGGGAAGCCGGGGTGCCGTGGACGGCGCTCGGCGCCCGCAGCCGGGTCGACCTGGCGTACGCCCGGGAGCTGCGCCGGCTGGTCCGCGAGGTACGGCCGGACGTGGTCTGCGCCCACCTGCTGTCGGCGGCGATGCACGCCCGGGCCGCGCTGAGCACCGAACGTGTCCGGACCCCTCTCGTGGTGACCCTGCACAACAGTCTCTGGCAGTACCGGGACACCGCGGGGTCGCTGCGGCAGCGGGCCATGGTCCAGTCGAACATCACCCTCGACCTGGCGCTGCGCCGGATCCGGCCGCACGCGACGGTGGCGGTCTCCGAGTTCGAGGCCGCCGAGCTGCGCGACCGGGGCGGCGTCGGTGACGTGTGCCTGATCCCGAACCCGCTGCCGGTGCGTTGGCCGGATCCGCAGCCGGTGGACGCGCCGGTGACCGGCCGGCGGCCGGTGGTCGGCTACCTCGGCCGGTTGGAGCGGGAGAAGGGCGTCGACCTGCTGCCCGAGCTCGCCTCGTGCCTGCCGGACGTCGACTTCCGGGTCGCCGGGGCCGGGTCGCTGCCGATCGCCGCCCGCTCGAATCTCGAACTCGTCGGCCGGGTCGACGCGGCGGACTTTCTCCGGCGCGTCGACTGCCTCGTGGTGCCGTCCCGGGTCGAGTCGTTCGGGCTCAGCGCGCTGGAGGCGCTGTCGCTGGGCGTACCCGTGGTGCACACCGGGGCCGGTGGCCTGGCGGAGGTCACCCGGTACGCCACCGGCACCCTGGCGTTGCGGGCCGATCCCACGCCCGCCGCGCTGGCCGACGCGCTCCGGCAGGCGCTCGGGTCCGGGGTGTCGGCGGAGCAGCGGCAGCGGGTGGCGCGCTGGTACGCCGGGGAGTACGCCTTCGACCGGTGCGTCACGCGCTGGCAGAGCCTCTACCGGTCACTGACGTGACTTCGCCCCCAGCCGAGCAGGCAACGGAAGGCGGTGCCCCGGTGGCGCAGGAACTGACCATCGTCACGGTGCTCTACCGGTCCGCCCAGATGCTCGCCGACACGCTCCCCACCTGGGTACGCGCCGCCGAAGGGCTCCCGGTGCGGTTCGTCTTCGCCGACAACTGGCCGCAGGACGGCTGCGCGAAGGTGGTCGACGGCTGCCTGGACGCCGACCGGTACGACTACCTGCCCGACTCGTCGAACCCGGGCTTCGCGGCCGGCTGCAACCGGGCGGTGGCCGCCGCGCGGACGAGTCACGTCCTGCTGCTCAACCCGGACGTCTGGCTGCCCGGCGACGCGCTGGCCCGCGTCTGCGCCGCGATCGCGGCGGATCCCGACGCCCCCGTCGCGGTGGGTCTGGCCATGCACGGCGGCGAGTACGCCGGCATCGACCTGCATCCGGTCTCGCTGTTCATCGACCGTCCCGCCACGATGTCGCGGGCGCCGCTCGGTCCCTCGGGCGGCGCGGCGGTGTTCCCCACCGAGCTGTTCCGGCGGTTCGGGGGGTTCCACGAGCACCTGTTCGCCTGGGGTGAGGACGCCGAGTTGGCCTTCCGGCTCTACGCCGCCGGCGTACGCACCCGGACGCTTGACGTGATGCTTCCGCACGCCGGTGGCCACAGCGTCGACGGCGACGACCGGCTCCAGGGGTTCCGGGCCTTCCTGCTGGCCCGCAACCGGCTCCTGGTCGCGGCCCGCACCTTCACCTGGCCGCTGATGCTCGTCGCGGTGCCGGTCCTCGCGGTGGCGCATCTCGCGCTGGCCGCCCGGCGGGCCCGGCAGGGCCTGCTGCGACCGTTCCTGCGCGGGGTGGGGCGCGGCCTGCGGGAGGGGCCGGCGGCCCGCCGCCAGTGGCGCGGCGAGCGGTTCGGCTTCGCCACCCTGTACGGCTATCTGACAGTTCGGAGAGCGTGATGGCGGGACACCGGTGGAGTGTCGTGACGGTCAGCTACCACTCGGCGGAGACGCTGCGCCGCTGCTGGCGTGCCGGCCCGAAGCCGTACGAGTGGATTGTGGTGGACAACTGCTCCACGGACGACTCGGTCGCGGCGGCGCAGGAGCTGGGCGCGCGGGTGATCCGGCTGCCGGAGAACGTCGGCTTCGCCCGGGCCAACAACGCCGCCCTGCACGAGGTCACCGGCGACTACGTCCTGTTCGCCAACCCTGACCTGGAGGTCCGGCCGGACGGTCTCGACGTGCTGCGGCGCCATCTCGACACGCACGGCGGTCTGGTCGCTCCGCAGTTGCTCGCCTCCGACGGCGTGCCGCAGCCCAACGGCCGGGGCTTCCCGTACGCCACGGCGAAGCTGGGCAACCGGAAACTCTGGCCGTTGTCCCGCCTGCACGCCGGCTACCGGATGGTCGCGGAACCGGGCGAGGCGCGCTACGTGGCCTGGGTGATGGGCGCGGCGGTCGCCGGCCGCACCGCGGACCTGGTCCGGCTGGGCGGCTGGAACGAGCGCTTCTTCCTCTACTACGAGGACCACGAGCTCGGGCTGCGGGCGTGGCGCAACGACCTGCCCGTGGTGTTACTGGGCGACGTGCGGTGGACGCATCACTGGGCCCGCGCGACGAACTCGCTGCGCTGGTCTCGGGCGCACAGCCTGGAGCTGCGCAGCGCCCGGACCTTCTTCGGCATGTTCCCCGAGTTCCTGGTCGGGTTGCCGCCGGCCGCCCGCCGGCACCGGCACGCGGCCCGGCTGATCGGGTCGCCGGTGCCCCGGCCGTCGGCCGCACCCGATCCGACCACCGTGGGCTGACCTGGCCGCTCGGCGTCCGTCCGCAGGGGCGGTCGCCGACGCTCACCGGAGCACGAGAGCTGCTGCCGGGCCGGGGCTCACCGAAACGCGGGGGCTGTCGCCGCGCCGGGGGTCGCCGGGCTGCGGCGACGCCCGCCGAGGGCCGGCAGCGGCCGGGCGGTCAACGACGGGTGATCCGCCGCGCCCAGCGCCACCGCCAGCAGCGCCACGGCCACCGCCCCCGGCCACAGCCACACGTCGAAGAAGAAGATCTGCGCCGAGAAGCCCACCAGCAGAACGCGGGCCGGCACCGACCGCAGGTGCCGGTAGAGCACCACCAACAGCGACAGCAGGGCGGCCAGGCCGATGAGGCCGAAGTTGTACCAGAAGGTCAGGTACGTGTTGTCGAAGACCTCGGCCTGACCGTCGCCGATGCCGACGTGCTCCAGGTAGCGCACGTTGGATTCCGGTCCGTTGCCGAAGACGACGGTGGACCAGTCCCGGGTGATGCCCTTCCAGACGATGCTCATCCGGGTGAACCGCGCGCCCGCGCTGGCCGGGTCGGAAATCCTGGACCCCGCCACGTCGACCGCGTCGACGGGCGCGCTGGGGCTCGGCGCGGGCACCTGGGTGACGGCGGTCTCGGACCCGGGCGCGGGGGCCGTCGAGCTGGGTGCCGGAGACGCCGACGTCCGTCTGGGGGCAGCCGACTTCCGTGTCGGGGTCGCAGACGTCCGTGTCGGAGCCGCCGACGTCCGTGCGGGGGTCCCAGGCTTCCGGGTGGGGGCCGCAGACGATGGCGCAGGGGCCGCGGGCGTGGAGGCTACGGGCGTGGGTGCCGGAGCCGCCGAGGTCGGGGCGGGAGCGGCCACGTTGGACGCCGGCTCGGGCACAGCGGGAGTCACGAACGACGGTGCCACCGCCACGGCCGCGTAGGCGACCGCGCCGACGGCGACCGCGCTGCCCACCCCTCGAAGGGAGATCATCCGGAGGGATATCTCCCTCCACCGGAAGAACAGCCAGGCCGCGAGGGCGAGGATCGTGCCCACCCAGGCGCTGCGGGTGCCGGAGAGCACCAGCCCGACCAGGTTGGCCGTGAACGGGACGTACCAGAACCGGCCCCGCAGGGTCAGCGCGACCAGCGCCATCGCCATCGCGAAGGTGCCGTAGATGATGGGGTGCCCGGAAATCCCCACCGCCCGGGTGTTGTCGAAGGCCGAGGTGTACGTCCAGTGGTAGGCGAACTGGTCGAAGATCGGCCAGGTGCGGGACAGGGTCTGGTACTTCGCGAAGACGGCGACGGCGACGCTGAACCAGGTGAGCGCCGCGGCGATCCGCCGGATCGTCCGTGGGTCGCGGCGGGCCTCCTCCACCAGGTGCCAACCGAGTACGCCGTAGCACACCAGCGGGGCGAGGCCGACAACGACCGGCTTGGCGCTGTGCCAGTGGACGAGCCCGGCGAGCACGGCGCACGCCGGCAGCAGCAGCGCCGCGCCGACCAGTTTCGGCTGCCAGCCGTCCCGTTCGGCGCGCAGCACCCGGCCCCAGCCGGCGAGGACGAAGAGGACCAGCAGCAGAGTGTACGTGGGGTTCGTCGGGTAGCCGGGATCGATGGTCACCGGCACGGCGAAGGCGATGACCACGGCGGCCCAGGTGATCCGGACCGGTTCGCAGAGCACCCAGCCGAGCAGGGCGCCGACACCGACCGCGAGCGCGAACTGCCACCGGCCCGCCACCAGGAACCCGACCGCCAGGGCAACCAGCCCGGCACCACCGATCAGACGGGCCAGCTTGACTGCGGCAGACGACTCTCGCACCGTGCGATCGTACGGATCAGTCACCGCCTGTCGACAGCGGGTGCCCGGCGGCCCGCGATCGACGGTCCGGTGTGTTCCGCGCCCGTTCGGATCCGCTCAACGGCACCTGGATCGCCGCTGTCGCCCCGGTTGCCCGATGGCGGGCGGTGGGGGCGGCTGACGTGCGTTACGAGTAAACATCCTTGCGGTGCCCGACCGCATGGATGGTCAACTCGTCGTCGTCGAGTCGGTAGAGGACACGGTAGTCACCGACGCGCAACCGGCGCCCGGATCCGTCACGCATCTCGGTCGAGTTCTGCGGCGCGGGGACGGAGACCAGACCGAGGATCGCGCTCAGGACGGTCAGGAAACGTTGCGTGGCTGCTTGTGCAGCCAGACCAGCACGTCCCGGTCGATCTGAACCTTCACGCCGCCTCACCGTTGGCCCGCTCGGCCAGTAGCGCCTCAACCTCGCGTGGATCGACGCCGAGCGACTCCAGGGCGGCTGACAGCGGCACGAACTGGCCCTCGGCGCGGGAACGGGCGATCACCGCCGCGTCCCGGCGGTCTCGGAACGCCTCAATCTCTTCCCACTCGTCGATGCCGATCAGTACGGCGACGGGTCGTTCGTACTTGGTGATGATGACCGGTTCACCGGTTCGCTCGACCGCATCCAGCACCCGACCTGCGCCATCGCGGAACTCTCGCAGCGTAATCCTGGTCATGTACCGCACTGTACCATGCGGTACCGTTAGATGCGGCTTCACAACCGCACCGATGCCGTCGCTCTCCACCGAACAACTGCTCATCAAGTACGTCGTCGCTGTCGCCCCGGTTTCCCGATGGCGGGCGGCGGGGCGACCCGCAGTCCGGACTTCTGCACGAAGATCGACCGTCGAGCCACCGCGTCGCCCCTGGCGTTGAGCTGGTAGCCGTCGAGCCAGATCCACCCGTCGTAGGTGATCCAGTCGAGCACCCGGGTCAGCCGGAAGTGGATCGGGTGGACGAACTGCACGCTGGCCTCCCTGTTCCCGTAGAGCAGGTCACCGGACTTCACGGCAGCCACCCGAGGAACCGACGATGAAGCAGGCCAGCCGGAGCCCAACCCATGTCCTGCGTGGCGGACACCAGGCACGAACCCAGGTAGAGCGCGAGGGAGAGCGGGGCCTGGTCGTACTCGGCCAGCAACTCGCGACGGCGGGTGCGGCAGGGCCAGGGAGCACCACACCCCGCGCACGTCCAGATCGGCAGGACCGGGCCATGCGTTGCTGGCGGCAAGGCTGCCGAAGCGGTTTCGCGGGTGGTCAACCCACTTCGAGCCGCCGGACGGGCGGGTGCGGGTGATGACGGGGACGGACGGGCCGGTGGCGCACCGGGTCGTGGTCACCGATGTCGGCACCTGGTGCGATGCGCGGCTCGGCTTCGACGCGCGGCGCCAACTGACGGTCCTGGATTGGCTGGCCACGCCGGGGCAGCGGCTGGCCGAGGTCACCGGCGTGGCGGGTGTTCCACGACGGAATCGGCGAGTTGAGCGCCGTACGTGATCGTCTCTCCTGGTATCCCGGCGACGTGTGGCGCTACGTGTTGGCCTGCCAGTGGCTGCGCATTGGTGAGGAGGAGGCATTCGTGGGGCGCGCCGTTGAGGCCGGCGACGAGGTGGGCAGCCTTGTTGCCCGATCAACGTGCCGCGCGATCGGCCCCCAGCGCCCTGCGCACCGGCTGAGGCAGGGCATCCGGGTGGGCGTCCGCGAGGAGCCCCGCCCCGGTCACCCTGATGGTCAGCGGTGCCAACGCGTCAGGGTTCTCCTCCAGCCAGGTCAACACAGCCTGGAGACGCTGGGCGGGCCAGCCGAGAGAGTCGAGCAGCCGGGGAACCGGAAGAGGGGCACGGCAGTGGACGAGCGCCGACAGGAGGGTGGCAACCTGATGGCTGGTCTCGTCAGTCGTGTTACTGCTGGCGGCGCCCATGTCCGCGCCGAGTCTGCGGAAGAAGCGGGCCATGACGGTAAGTCGTTCGCGGGCACGGGGGCCGATGTCCGCCTCATCGAGGCAGTGCCGCGCGGCGGCCAGCCACCGCGTGTTCCGCTGGGCATTCAACTCGAGAAGGCGCGACCACACGTCGGATTCGACTGAATACCGGTCCTGGCGACGAATGGTCTGCCGGTACAGCACGGAGATTCTCTCCAGGTATCCCACCGCTCTGGAAACCGTGCCGTGCGTGATCCCGAGCAGGACGGAGAGCTGCGTGGTCGAGAGCGGAGCCTCCGCGAGGATGAGCGAGGCGAGAACCGCGGAGGCCGCCCGCGGCAGACCGCTGTCGTGGAAGAGGACGGACAGCGTCCGGATCCCCATGGCGGACGGTTGGCCACGCTCGGGTGGCATACCGGTGGACCCCTGTTGCGGGCTGGAACTCGGTGACGAGGTCGGCACCAGATAGGCATCCGCTCAACCCACGCGGAGCACCTCCCGACTGACCGTCGAGGTGGGACGGCCTAATCGGCGTGCGATGGCCGCGTACGAGTCGCCGCAGGCCAACCCCTGCGAGATCGCTTGCCTCTCCTCGGCACTGAGCCGTCTACCCGGCATTGGGCCTCCTACGGTCTCGGCGTTGCATCACGAGGCACTCATGCAAAGGACTGACCCCAGTCGTTGCATAACTCCCGCATCGTTGCGCCGTGATCCTGCGCGTTTAGTGGCATCAACCTACATTGCTGGTTGCAGGAACATTCAATGCAACGAGAGGTTCGCCCGTGTCCTATCACCGTCTTCCTCACGCACGCCCCGCTCCGTCCACGGCCGACGGCTTGCGGTCGGCGCTCGGCGACGAACGCCATTCCTGGCCGACCTCCCTGGCACTGCACCTGGCGCCCGGCATACCGATCGTCCTGGCGTACCTCTTCGTGACCGGCCCACTCGTTCGCGCGATCGGGTACCCGCCGTTCCTGGCCTGGGTGCTGGCAATGTGCCTGGGTTTGCTCCCGGTCCAGATCGGCGTGCTGTTCTGGCTGGGCACGCGTGCCAACGGACGCCGATCACTTCGCGGCGTGGTCGACTATCTGGGCAGGCCCGTGGGTCGATGGCCGCTCGTCGGCCTCGTCACAGGGCTGGTGCTGTGGACGTTCATCGCCGGCAGCCTCGCCCAGCCGATCGACCGCCTACTGTTGGCGCACCTGTTCACCTGGTTCCCGGGGGCGTCGGCCGTCTCCGGCACGACGGGCAGCTTCGCGGGATACCCGCAATCGACGGTCGTAACCACTCTCGTCGCGTCTCTGCTCCTGTCGGGACTACTCGGCCCGGTGGCGGAGGAACTCTACTTCCGCGGGTTCCTTCTGCCACGGCTGCCCGCCGGACGCTGGGCTCCCCTGGTGAACACGGCACTGTTCTCGCTCTACCACCTCTGGACGCCATGGCAGTTCTTCTCACGCATCCTGTTCTTCCTACCGACCGTGTGGTTCACGTGGCGGCGGCGGGACCTCCGGATATCCCTGTCAGTCCACGTCATCGGCAACACGATCGGCCAGCTACTCGGCCTCGTCGTGATCACCACCGGCTCGGCGACCTGAACACCTGGCGCAAGAGCACCAAATCCGGCTCCAGCGGCAACTGCGTCGAGGTTGCCGTACCGCCTGAGGTCGTCATGGTTCGCGACAGCAAGGACCGGCAGGGGGCCGGGGCTGTCCTTCATCCCCGACCAGTGGACCGGCTTCGTCCGGGGCATCAAGACCGGCACCTTCCTCGCCTGAGCAGCGGATGCCGGGTGAAGCAGGGAATCCACCCGGCTACCACCATCCCGGTTCAGCTGGTGGCGCTCGATGATGGCCGGATGGCGAACGGCCAGGGCTGTGGGCCGAAGAGATCGGTGCATGCCGAGAGCAACCGCCGCTGGGCCTCGACCAGGCGGGCGTTGGCGGGCCCCGGGTCGGCTTTCGGGTCGTTCTCCACGAGGAAACGCTCGGCCTCCAAGCCGGCCCAGTACAACTGCCGGCCGGCGTCACGGATGCCCGGATCGGTCGACCTGGTGGCAGGCATGCCGGGTCCCGTGCCCGCGCCGAAACCGAGATCCTGCTCGTCGAGCACTTTGGCCACGAAGCTGCAGGCGGCGGCGTACTGGTCAGCCGGCTCGGTGGGACTGGCCTGAGCGGCGGGCGCGCCGGTGGCCGTGCAACCGGAGACGAGCAGCAGAGAAGTGGCGGCGAGGGTACGGATCACCGCGGGAGGATAGCGATTATCCACTGTGGTCGAAAGGCTGTTTGATGGCGGCACTCGGCAACCGGCCACCCTCCTCGCGCCTCGTGGGTTAGGGTGACGCCCGGCCGGTCGCCAGTCGGGATAGGGATCGCGTGGTCGCACACCTCGAACCAGCGCACGTCAACGGGTCCGGCGCAGCCGTGGACGCCGCGCCGAGGCCCCGCCCGACCGTCCGCGACGCCGCCGCCGTCGCGATCCTGCTCGAACTGATCCTGGTCGTGCACGACGTCAAGACCATGCTGTCCGCCCCCTACTGGGTGGACGAGGCGTGGGTGGCGCTGTCCGTGCGGCTCCCGCTCGGCGACCTGCCGGTGACCACGTCGTCCAGCCCGCTCGGCTGGAGTTTCCTGCTGCGGCTGGTGCCCGACGCCGACCACCTGCGGGTGGTGCCGCTCGCGTTCCACGGGCTCGCGGTCGTCGGGGCGTACGCGTTCGGCCGGTCACTGCGGTGGCCGACCGCCGGCCGGGGCATCGTGGCGGGCGTCGCCTGCGCCATGGTGGTGCTGCTCCTGCCGGCCCAACAGGTCCGCCACGACCTCAAGCAGTACACCGCCGACGCCGCCGTCGCGGTGTGCCTGCTGGTGTTGGTCTCCTGGGCCGAGCAGGCGTGGTCCCGTCGACGGCTCGGGGTACTCACCGCCGCCGTCGCGGTGGCCATGCTGGTCAGTCACGTCACGGCGATCGTCGGCCCGTGCGTCTTCGGCGCGCTGTTGCTGACCACGGCGAGCCGGCGGCAGTGGTCCCGGGCCGTCGAGGTGGCCCTGGCCGGGTTGAACGCCGGGGTGATCGTCACCGCCGTCTACCTCGGCATCTCCTCCCGGGGACGGAACGAGGCAATGGTGCGGTACTGGGCTGACAGCTTCCCCGGCCCGAGCGAGCTGCCCGGCTACCTGGGCGACCGGTTCGCCGACCTGTCCCCACTGGTCGGCGCGCCCGGGCTGGTCGTCGTCGGGGCGCTCGTCGCGGGCACGGTGACCCTGGTACGACGGGAGCGCCCCGCCACCGCGCTGGCGGTGGTCCTGCTACCGGTGGTGGCGAGCACGTTGGGGGTCGCCGGGCTCTACCCGCTGCTGGAGCTGCGTACCTCGCATTTCCTGCTCGTCGCGGTGGCGGCGGTCGCCGGCGTCGGGGTCGCGGGGCTGGCGGACCTTGCCGTCACGCGGTTCGGCCCCCGGCTGCCCCGGGCCCGACCGGCGGTGCTGGCCACGGCGGTCTGCGCGCTGCTGATCGGTCCCTACGCCATCGGCAACGGCCACTGGTACCGGTTCGACGGCAACGAACCGGGGCTGTACTACACCGCCATCTCCGTGACGGACATCCGGTCGGCGACCGAGTACCTGGCCGCGCACCGCTCGGGCAACGACGTCGTGGTCATGAACGACGCGGCCTGGTACGGCTTCGCGTTCTATTCCGAGCGCGAGCCGATCGAACTGGTCGCGCCGTACGGCAACACGGTGGGCTGGTCGGTCACGATGCCCCGCCGGTCCGACGTGGTCGTGGTCGGCGGCCAGGACGCGGGCGGCGTACGCGCCGGCATCGAACAGGCCGTGGAGTTGGCCGGCCGGCGCGGTGCCGACGCCCGGGTCTGGTTGATCCGCTCGCACCTCGTCGGCGCGGAGCGGGACGCCTGGCGGCAGGCGCTCGCCGACTACCGGGTGGCGCAGGTCACCGACGGCGTCGAGCCGGTCGCGCTGGTCAGCCGGGGCTGACCGCCGGGACGGCGGGTCGGTCAGCTGCCCCGCCGCCACAGATCCCGCAGGGCGTCCCAGTCGCCGCCGAGGCCCTCCTCGCAGAGGGTCTCCACGTAGAAGGCACCCTCGATGTCGTCCCGGTCCCACCAGACACCGCAGATGGGCCGGCCGCCGTCGCCCTCGAACGCGTACTCGACGTAGCTGCCGCTCGCGCCGGTCACCCCGCCGGTCGTCCGGGTCGCCTCACGCATCCCCGGCGCCACCGTCGCGCCGGCCAGGTTGAGCTGCTGACGGTACGCGCGGGCGGTGTCCTTCTGCTTGCGGCCCTGGTGCAGCGCGAAGTGCAGCCACGCCCCGCCGTAGTTGCAGAAGACGTGCCGCTTCTCGTCGGCCGGCAGCTTCGGGGCACCGGCCTCCCCGTAGACCACGCAGCCGCCGAGGCGGGTCAGCCACGGCTCGGCCAGCGGTGCCAGTTCGCCCTCGAACTTCGCCTTGTTGATGGCGAACTGCTTCGCCTCGTACGGCGGCAGGGACGGGCTGGTCGACGGCCCGGGCGGGGCGGCGGTCTTGTCGGCGCCACCTCCCCCGAGGAAGAACCCGGCGGTGCCGGCGACCAGGGTGAGCACCAGCGCCACCGCGACGGAGATCCAGTCGCGCCGCCGCTTCGGCTCGGGACGCACGGGGGCGATCCGGGGGCCGGTCGACGGATCGAACGGATCGTACGGCGGGGCGCTGTCCTGCCGGGGGTAGGCCGGCGACACCGGCGGCGTGGAGACCGGGTGCGGTGGGGTGGAGACCGGGTGCGGCGGCGTGGAGATAGGAGGGGTCGACACCGGGTGCGGCGGCGTGGAGACCGGCGACGGCGACACCGGCTGGGGTGCCATCCCCTGGGACGGGTCGCCCTGCACCGCCCACGGCATCGGCTGCGCCTGCTGCACCGGCGGCACCTGGTGCATCGCCACGGTGGCGTCGTCGGTCGCCTGCTCGCCGTGGATCTCGTGGCCCAGCGCGCGGAACAGGTGCTCGGCGCCGGGGCTGCCGTCGGCGACGTACGCGACCCACGGCGCGGTGGCCTCGAAGTCGGCGGCCAGGTACGGCCGGCCGCCCCCACCGGGCGCGGCCAGCGCGTCGGCCATGCCGGCGAACGCACGCCGCCAGGCCGGGTCCTCGGCCACCACCGGTTCGAGCACGGCGACGGTCACCAGCCGGTCCTGCCCGTCCACGGCCCACCATGCCTTGCCGACCTGGCAGACGCCCATCATCTCGGTGAACCTGTACGGCCTCTCCGGCTGCATGCTGACTCCTCTGCTCACCCGCCCAGGGGATGGTACAGAGGACGCGCCCGTCCGTGCGGTGGCGCCGAATGCCGCATCCTGCGCCATCCGCACGCCATGACCCCGCAGGATGCCGCAATCGACGCCACCGAGGCGACTACTGTCCGATGACGACGTTCGCGAGCGGCTTGCCGGCCGCGTACCGCCGTACCTGGTCGACCAGGAGTCGGCGGGCCCTGGGGGCCAAGGCGGCGGTCAGGCCGCCGACGTGCGGGCTGATCAGGACGTTCGGTGCCGACCACAGCGGATGGTCGGCGGGCAGTGGCTCGGGTTCGGTGACGTCCAGGGCGGCGTGCAGCCGGCCCGCCTCGAGTTCGGCGAGCAGCGCCGCGGTGTCCACCACCCGACCCCTGGACACGTTCACCAGCAGGGCGCCGTCGGACATCCTGGCGAGGAAATCCTTGTCCACCAGGCCCTCGGTCTCCGGGGTCAGCGGGGTGGCCAGGATGACCACATCCGCCTGCGGCAGCAGTTCCGCGACGTCGGACACCGGCCGTACGCCGGAGCGGGCGCTGCGCGCCACCCGGCTGACCTCCACCTCGAACCCGGCGAGCCGGCGCTCGATCGCCGCGCCGATCGAGCCGTAACCGACGATCAGCACCCGGGCGTCGGCCAGCCCGGCCGACCAGCCCGTGGCCCAGCGGCCCTCGTCACCGGCGCGGACGAAGTCCGGCAGCCGGCGCCGGGCGGCGAGGGTGAGTGCCACCGCCAACTCGGCGGTGGCCGCGTCGTGCACGCCCCGCCCGTTGGCCAGGATCAGGCCGGGTCGCAGGAACGGCAGGACGTGGTCGTAGCCGGCGGTCACGGTCTGCACCACCGCGAGCCGGGGCATCCGGGCGATCGGCTCGCAGAGACGTGGATCGATGACCCCGTACGGGACCGCGAAGAACTCGACGTCGTCCAGGTGATCGGGGATGGGCTGAGTGCCGTCGTGGAGCGCGACGTCGAGATCGGCGAGGTCGGTCACCGCGTCGGGATGGGGAATCAGATAGCGCACGGTGACAAGCATGCCCGTCGGGTGTCGTCGAGCCGCACGGCGTCGCCGGTCCGGACGGTTGCGTGGTGAAAGTTTTCATGCATAGAGTCTGCGCATGAATGAAAGCGCTGCCGTGGCGGTGCCGACCGAACGGGTGCGCGACCTGTTCCACGGCGTGCGGCTCACCCCCACCCAGCGCCGCATCGCGCACTGCCTGGTGCAGCACGCCACCGCCGTGTCGTACCTGTCGGCCGCCGAGGTCGCCGAGCTGGCCGGGGTGAGCCAGCCCTCGGTGACCCGGTTCGCCATGGCGCTGGGCCACGACGGCTACCCGGCGCTGCGCCGCCGGCTGCGCGAGCTGACCACCGGGTCCACCGGCGGCGGCAGCGACGACGGCAACGAGCTGCAACAGGCGGTCCGGGCCGAGATGGCCAACCTGGACCGGCTCGCCGGCGAGCTGGCCGACCGGGGTCGGATCGCCGAGGCAGGGCGGCTGCTGGCGGCGAGCCGGCCGCTGCCGGTGCTGGGGCTGCGTGCCGCCGCGCCGCTGGCCGCCTACTTCGCCTACTTCGCCGCGAAGGTGCACCCCGACGTGCGGGTGCTCGACGACGGCGGAAGCCTGCTCACCGACCGGCTGGAGCAGGCGGCGGCGGCCGGGGCGAGCGCCCTGCTCGCCTTCGTCCTGCCCCGCTACCCGCGGGAGACGTTCGACGCGCTGCGGGAGGCCCGCACCGCCGGCCTGACCGTCGTGGCGATCACCGACTCGCCGGTCAGCCCCGCCGCCGACCACGCCACGCTGGTGCTGCCCGCCGCCGTCGGCACCGGTCTCGTCTTCGACCTGCACACCGCACCGATGGCCCTGGCCATGGTGGTCCTCCAGGCGATCTGCGACGCCGCACCGGCCGACACGCAGGCCCGCCTGGAGGCGTTCGAGTCGTCCGCCGCCCGTCGTCAGTTGTTCCTCGGCTGAGAGGAGTCGAAAATGCACCAGCCCGTCCGCGCCGCGCGCGGCACCGCGCGCACCGCCCAGGGGTGGCCGCAGGAGGCCGCCCTGCGGATGCTGATGAACAACCTCGACCCGGAGGTGGCCGAACGCCCCGACGACCTGGTCGTCTACGGCGGCACCGGAAAGGCGGCACGGGACTGGCCGTCCTACCACGCGCTGGTGCGGACGCTGACCGAGCTGCGCGACGACGAGACGATGCTGGTGCAGTCCGGTCGCCCGGTCGGGGTGCTGCGTACCCACGAGTGGGCGCCCCGGGTGCTGCTGGCCAACTCCAACCTGGTCGGCGACTGGGCCACCTGGCCCGAGTTCCGGCGGCTGGAGCAGCTCGGCCTGACCATGTACGGGCAGATGACCGCCGGCTCGTGGATCTACATTGGCACCCAGGGCATCCTCCAGGGCACGTACGAGACGTTCGCCGCCGTCGCGGCGAAGCTCGCCGGCGCCCGCGGCGACGGGCAGGGGGCCGGCGGAGGCAGCCTCGCCGGGACGCTGACGTTGACCGCCGGCTGCGGCGGGATGGGCGGGGCGCAGCCCCTGGCGGTCACCATGAACGGCGGTGTCTGCCTGATCGTGGACGTGGACCGCACCCGGCTGGAGCGCCGGGTGCACGACCGCTACCTGGACGAGGTGGCCGACTCGCTGGACGACGCGGTGCGGCGGGTACGCGCCGCGAAGCGGGACCGACGGGCGCTGAGCGTCGGCGTGGTCGGCAACGCCGCCACGGTCTTCCCCGAGCTGCTGCGCCGGGGCGTCGAGATCGACATCGTCACCGACCAGACCAGCGCCCACGACCCGCTGTCGTACCTGCCCGAGGGGGTGGAGCTGGCCGACGCCCGGGACTACGCGCAGGCGTCGCCGGCCGAGTTCACCGACCGGTCCCGGGCGTCGATGGCCCGGCACGTCGAGGCGATGGTGGGGTTCCTCGACGCGGGCGCGGAGGTCTTCGACTACGGCAACTCGATCCGGGGCGAGGCACGCCTCGGCGGGTACGACCGCGCGTTCGACTTCCCCGGTTTCGTGCCGGCGTACATCCGGCCGCTGTTCTGTGAGGGCAAGGGGCCGTTCCGCTGGGCGGCGCTCTCCGGCGACCCGGCCGACATCGCCGCCACCGACCGGGCCGTGCTCGACCTGTTCCCGGAGAACGAGTCCCTGGCCCGGTGGATCCGGATGGCCGGCGAGCGGGTGGCCTTCCAGGGCCTGCCGGCGCGGATCTGCTGGCTGGGCTACGGCGAGCGGGACGTCGCCGGGGTGCGGTTCAACGAGATGGTCGCTTCCGGCGAGCTGAGCGCGCCGGTGGTGATCGGCCGGGACCACCTGGACTGCGGCAGCGTGGCCAGCCCCTACCGGGAGACCGAGGCGATGGCCGACGGCTCCGACGCGATCGCCGACTGGCCGCTGCTCAACGCCCTGGTGAACACGGCCAGCGGGGCGTCGTGGGTGTCGCTGCACCACGGCGGCGGGGTGGGCATCGGCCGGTCGATCCACGCCGGCCAGGTCTGCGTGGCCGACGGCACCGCGCTGGCCGGGCAGAAGATCGAGCGGGTGCTCACCAACGATCCGGCGATGGGCGTGATCCGGCACGTCGACGCCGGCTACGACGCCGCCCGCGAGGTCGCGCGGCGTACCGGGGTCCGCGTGCCGATGACGGAGCCGGCCTCATGAGTGACCTGGCCGGCCGGTTCCGCCGGTTGTGGGACGAGATCGCCCCGGTGGGGCGGGACGCGGGCAGCGGCGGTTACCTGCGGTACGCGCTGACCGAGCCGGAGCTGCGGCTGCGGGAGTGGTTCCGCGACCAGGCCGACCGGCGGGGCATGCCGGTGACCGGGGACGGCAACGGCAACCTGTTCGCCTGGTGGGGCGACCCCGCCGGAGGCGACGCGGTGCTCACCGGCAGCCACTTCGACTCGGTGCCGCACGGCGGGGCGTACGACGGGCCGCTCGGCATCGTCAGCGCCTTCCTCGCCGTGGACGAGCTGCGGGCCGCCGGGGCCGCCCCGGTCCGGCCGGTGGCGGTGGCCGCCTTCGTCGAGGAGGAGGGTGCCCGGTTCGGCGTACCCTGCCTGGGGTCGCGGCTGCTCACCGGCCAGATCGCGGTGGACCGCGCGGCCGGGCTGCGCGACGCGGCGGGGGTCAGTTTCGCCGAGGCGCTGGGCGAGCGGCCGGCGGGTGGCGACCTCGGGCTGCTCGGCCGGTTCACCGCCTTCGTGGAGCTGCACGTGGAGCAGGGCCGGGCGCTGGTCGACGCGGACGCCCCAGTCGCGGTGGCCAGCGCGATCTGGCCGCACGGCCGGTGGCGGTTCGACTTCCACGGCGAGGGCAACCACGCCGGTACGACCCGGATGGCCGACCGCCGCGACCCGATGCTGACGTACGCGTTCACGGTGCTCGCCGCGAACAAGGAGGCTCGGCTGCGGGACGCGCACGCCACCATCGGCCGGGTCGCGGTCGCGCCGAACGCCACCAACGCGATCCCGTCGACCGTCACCGGCTGGCTGGACGCCCGGGCCGCCGAGCCGGAGACCCTGCGCGGCCTGGTCGAGGCGGTACGGGTCAAGGCCGCCGACCGGGCTCGACGGGACGGCACCGTGCTGACCTGCACCGAGGAGTCGGCGACCCCGCCGGTGGCGTTCGACGCCGGGCTGGCCGAGCGGCTGGCCGGGCTGCTCGACGCCCCGGTGCTGCCCACCGGGGCGGGGCACGACGCGGGGGTGCTCGCCGCGCACCTGCCCACCGCGATGCTGTTCGTCCGCAACCCGAGCGGGGTGTCGCACTCCCCCGCCGAGTCCGCCACCGACGCCGACTGCGCCGCCGGGGTGCGGGCCCTGGCCCGGGTGCTGGAGGAGCTGGCATGCCGATGAGATGGCTGGCCGAGTACGCCTGGCTGCCCGACCACGCCGAACCCACCCCCGACGTGCTGATCGAGACCGACGGGGGGCGGATCACCGCCGTCACCCCGCTGACGGCAGGCGGGCCGACGGCCGGCGTGGAGGTGCTCGGTGACGCGGTCCGGTTGCCCGGCCTCACCCTGCCGGGCCTGGCCAACGCCCACTCGCACGCCTTCCACCGGGCGCTGCGCGGGCGCACCCAGGGCGGCCGGGGTGACTTCTGGACCTGGCGGGACGTCATGTACGAGGTGGCGGGGCGGCTCGACCCGGACTCGTACCTGGCCCTGGCGCGGGCCGCGTACGCCGAGATGGCGCAGGCCGGGGTCACCTGCGTGGGTGAGTTCCACTACCTGCACCACGGCCCCGACGGCACCCCGTACGACGACCCGAACGCGATGTCCGCCGCGCTGGTCGAGGCCGCCGCGCACGCCGGGATCCGGCTCACCCTGCTGGACGCCTGCTACCTGACCTCCGCCGTGGATGGTGCGCCGCTGGCCGGGCCGCAGCGGCGGTTCGGCGACGGGGACGCGCTGCGCTGGGCGGAACGGGTCGACGCGTTCACGCCGGAGGACGACCACGCCCGGGTCGGCGCGGCGATCCACTCGGTGCGCGCGGTGCCGGCGGAACAGCTCGCCACGGTCGCCGGCTGGGCCGACCGGCAGGGCCTGCCGCTGCACGTGCACCTGTCCGAGCAGCCCGCCGAGAACGACGCCTGCCGGGCGGTGCACGGGTGCAGCCCGACCCGGCTGCTCGCCGACCACGGCGTGCTCGGCCCGCACACCACCGCCGTGCACGCCACCCATCCCACGAGCGCGGACGTGACGCTGCTCGGGGAGAGCCGCACCGGCGTCTGCCTCTGCCCCACCACCGAACGGGACCTGGCCGACGGCATCGGCCCGGCCCGCCGGATGGCCGAGGCCGGCAGCCCGCTCAGCCTCGGCAGCGACAGCCACGCGGTGGTCGACCTGTTCGAGGAGGCCCGCGCGGTGGAGCTGGACGAGCGGCTGCGTACCCGGCGGCGTGGGCACTTCACGTCCGTCGAGCTGCTGACCGCCGCCACCGCGGCCGGGCACGCCGCGCTGGGCTGGGGCGACGCCGGTCAGCTCGCCGTGGGGATGCGTGCCGACCTGGTCACCGTACGGCTCGACAGCGCCCGCACCGCCGGGGTGCCGCCGGTCGGGGCGTTCTTCGCCGCCACCGCCGCCGACGTCGTACAGGTGGTGGTGGACGGCCGGGTGGTGGTGCGCGACGGCCGGCACCTGACGGTGGACGTCCCGGCCGAGCTGCACGCCGCCGTCGAGGAGGTGACCGGGTGACCGGCGACGACCGGGCACGCCAGCGGCCGGCTGCCGGGCGGGCGGCCCGCGGCACCGGCAGCCTGTTGGTGGACAACATCGGTGAGCTGGTCACCAACACCGCCGACGGAGAAGGTCGGCTGGGCCTGCGCCGGGGTGCCGCGCTGCTGGTCGAGGAGGGGCAGGTGGCCTGGATCGGGTCGGCCCGGGACGCGCCCGCCGCCGACCGGCGCATCGACGCCGAGGGTGGCGCGGTGCTGCCGGGCTTCGTGGACAGCCACGCCCACCTGGTCTTCGCCGGGGACCGGGCCGCCGAGTTCGCCGCCCGGATGGCCGGTCAGCCATACACCGGGGGCGGCATCCGCACCACCGTCGGCGCGACCCGCGCGGCCTCCGACGACGAGCTGCGGGCCACGGTGCGCCGGCTGCGCGGCGAGGCCATGCGCCAGGGCACCACCACCATCGAGATCAAGAGCGGGTACGGGCTCACCGTCGCCGACGAGGCCCGCTCGCTGCGGATCGCCGCCGAGGTCACCGAGGACACCACCTTCCTCGGCGCACACGTCGTCCCCGCCGAGTACGCCGACCGGCCGGACGACTACGTGGGCCTGGTCTGCGGGCCGATGCTCGCCGCCGCCGCCCCGTACGCCCGCTGGATCGACGTGTTCTGCGAGCGGGGGGCGTTCGACGTCGACCACGCCCGGGCGATCCTCGCCTGCGGGCGGGCAGCCGGGCTGGGCGTACGGGTGCACGCCAACCAGCTCGGCCCCGGACCGGGCGTGCGGCTCGGGGTGGAACTCGGCGCGGCCAGCGTCGACCACTGCACCCACCTGACCGACGCGGACGTCGACGCCCTCGCCTCGACCACCGTGGACCTGACGTCCGGGCCGGTGACCACCACGGTCGCCACCCTGCTGCCCGGGGCGGAGTTCTCCACCCGGTCGCCGTACCCGGACGCGCGGCGGCTGCTCGACACCGGGGTGACCGTGGCGCTGGCCACCGACTGCAACCCCGGGTCGTCGTACACCTCGTCGATGCCGTTCTGCGTGGCGCTCGCCGTACGCGAGATGCGGATGACCCCGGCGGAGGCCGTCTGGGCGGCGACCGCCGGCGGGGCGCGGGCGCTGCGCCGCGACGACGTCGGGGTGCTGCGGTCCGGCGCCCGGGCCGACCTGATGATCCTCGACGCCCCGTCCCACCTGCACCTGGCCTACCGGCCCGGTGTCCCCCTGATCCGCCAGGTCCTGTTCAACGGAGTGCCGCAATGACGAACGTGACTGTCCAGCCCACCGGGATCTCCCCCGCCGACGTGCTCGCCGTGGCGCGCGGCGCCGCCACGGTCGTCCTCGACCCGTCGACCGTCGAGGCGATGGTGGCCAGCCGGTCCATCGTGGACGGCATCGAGGCCGCCGGCCGCCCCGTGTACGGCGTCTCCACCGGTTTCGGAGCCCTGGCCAACACGTTCGTCGCGCCCGAGCGGCGGGCCGAACTCCAGCACGCGCTGATCCGCTCGCACGCCGCCGGGATCGGCGCCCCGATGCCCCGCGAGGTGGTCCGGGCGATGATGCTGCTGCGGGTACGCTCCCTCGCGCTCGGCCGCTCCGGCGTGCGCCCGCTGGTCGCCGAAGCCCTGGTCGACCTGCTCAACCACGAGGTCACCCCATGGGTGCCGGAGCACGGCTCGCTCGGTGCCTCCGGCGACCTGGCGCCGCTGGCCCACTGCGCGCTGGTGCTGCTCGGCGAGGGTTGGGTGCTCGGTCCGGCCGGCGAGCGGGTGCCCGCCGCCGACGCGCTGCGCCGGGCCGGGCTGGCACCGGTCGCGCTGGCCGCCAAGGAGGGGCTGGCGCTGATCAACGGCACCGACGGGATGCTCGGCATGCTGCTGCTGGCCATCCACGACGCCCGGCACCTGTTCACCATGTCCGACGTGACCGCGGCGCTGGCGATCGAGGCGATGCTCGGCTCGGAGCGGCCGTTCCTGCCGGAGCTGCACACCATCCGGCCGCACCCCGGCCAGGCCGCGTCGGCGGCGAACATCCACCGGCTGTTGCAGCACTCGGCGGTGATGGACTCGCACCGCGACGACCTGGCGCACGCCGTGCAGGACGCGTACTCGATGCGCTGCGCGCCGCAGGTGGCCGGCGCGGCCCGGGACACCCTCGACTTCGCCGAGACGGTGGCGGCGCGCGAGTTGCTGTCGGTGGTGGACAACCCGGTGGTGCTGCCGGACGGCCGGGTCGAGTCCACCGGCAACTTCCACGGCGCACCGCTCGGTTTCGCCGCCGACTACCTGGCCATCGCCGCCGCCGAGGTGGGCGCGATCGCCGAGCGCCGGGTCGACCGGCTGCTGGACGTGGCCCGCAACCGGGACCTGCCGGCGTTCCTGTCCCCCGACGCCGGGGTCAACTCGGGACTGATGATCGCCCAGTACACGGCCGCCGGCATCGTCGCGGAGAACCGCCGGCTCGCCGCGCCCGCGTCGGTCGATTCGCTGCCCACCAGCGGCATGCAGGAGGACCACGTCTCGATGGGCTGGGCGGCGACCAAGAAGCTGCGTACCGTGCTGGACAACCTGACCAGCCTGCTCGCGGTGGAACTGCTGGCCGCCGTACGCGGGTTGCAGCTGCGCGCGCCGCTGACGCCGTCCCCGGCCGGCCGGGCGGCCGTCGCCGCGCTGGGCGGGATCGCCGGGGAGCCGGGGCCGGACGTCTTCCTCGCCCCGGTGCTGGAGGCGGCCCGCACGGTGCTGACCGGGCCGGAACTGCGGGCGACGATCGAACGCGAGGTCGGCCCGCTCGGGTGAGCCGGTCCTGTCCCGCCCCGGCTCACGACGCGACCGGGGCGGGCGTGGGCTCGACCCAGGTGGGCTCGCCCCGGACCGGCTCGGCTTGACTCAGGCCGACGGCAGCACCTTCGCGACCAGCTTGGCCAGCTCGCGCAGCGCCTTCCCGCGGTGGCTGATCGCGTCCTTCTCGTCCGGCGTCAGCTCGGCGTTGGTCCGCTCCTGACCGTCACCGAGGAAGATCGGGTCGTAACCGAAGCCGCCCTCGCCGCGCGGCGCGCGCAGCAGCCGACCGCTCTGCCGACCGTCGACCAGGTGCTCCTTGCCACCGGGCAGCACCAGCGCGACCGTGCAGACGAACGACGCGCCCCGGTGCTCGTCGGGCAGGTCGGCGATCTGGTCGAGCAGGAGCTGGAGGTTGGCCCGGTCGTCGCCGTGCCGGCCGGCCCAGCGGGCGCTGAACACCCCCGGCATACCGTTCAGCGCGTCCACCGCGATGCCCGAGTCGTCGGCGATGGTCGGCAGGCCGGTCCGCCGGCAACCCTCCCGCGCCTTGATCAGAGCGTTCTCGCCGAAGGTCAAGCCGCTCTCCGGCAGTTCCGGGTACTCCTCGACGTCGTCCAACCCGACCAGGGCGATCCGGTGCGCGCCGAGCGCCCCGTCGAGGATCCGCTGCAACTCGACGAGCTTCTTGCGGTTACGGGTGGCCAGCAGGACCTTGTTCATGATGGGTCACCTTCGTTCGCGACTACCAGGCGCGCGGGCCAACCCGTCGCGCTCACGACGAGAGCGCCTTGCGCTGCGCCTCGGCCAGTTCCAGACAGCCTGCCACGCCCAGGTCGAGCAGCGCGTCCAACTGCCCCCGGGAGAAGACGCCGTCCTCCCCGGTCCCCTGCACCTCGACGAACTCGCCGGTGCCGGTGCAGACCACGTTCATGTCCACCTCGGCGGCGACGTCCTCGGCGTAGTTCAGGTCCAGCCTCGGCTCCCCGGCGACGATGCCGACGCTGATCGCGGCCACCGACCGGTGCATGACCTTCTCCGGCTTGCCGGCCAGCGACCGGCGGGCGGCCAGCCAGGTCACCGCGTCGTGCAACGCCACGTACGCGCCGGTGATCGCCGCCGTGCGGGTGCCACCGTCGGCCTGGAGCACGTCGCAGTCGAGCACGATCGAGTTCTCGCCGAGCGCCTTCAGGTCGATGCTGGCGCGCAGGCTCCGGCCGATCAACCGGGAGATCTCATGGGTGCGACCCCCGATCTTCCCGCGGACGCTCTCCCGGTCGGAGCGGGTGTTCGTGGCCCGCGGCAGCATCGCGTACTCGGCGGTCACCCAGCCGAGGCCGGAGCCCTTGCGCCAGCGGGGCACACCCTCGGTGACGCTGGCGGTGCAGAGCACCCGGGTGTCGCCGAACTCGACGAGCACCGACCCCTCCGGGTGGCTGCTCCAGCCGCGGGTCAGGGTCACCGGTCGAAGGTGGTCGGGCAGCCGCCCGTCAGGTCGCGCCATCCCTGCACCCTATGCGGTCGGGTGATCCAACCGTTCCCGGGTGCCCTCCACCGGTGGCCGGTGTCTCAGATGTCGTACGCGGCTCCGGCGCGGACCACTTCCAGCGGCCCGGTGTACGCCGACGCCGCCGCCTCGAGGGTGTGCGCCTCGCTGCCCCAGGCGGCCACCAGATGGGTGAGCAGCAGCCGACCCACCCCCGCCTTGGTGGCCGCCTCGCCGGCCTCCCGGCCGGTCAGGTGCAGATCCGGCGGGTTGTCCACGCCGTCGAGGTAGCTGGCCTCGCAGAGGAAGACGTCGGCGTCCTGGGCCAGCCGCAGCAGCGCGTCGCAGGGGGCGGTGTCCGAGGAGTAGCAGAGCACCCGTCCGCCGTGTTCCAGCCGCACCCCGTACGTCTCGACGGGGTGGTTCATCCGGTCCACGGTGACGGTGAACGGGCCGATCGGGAAGGTGCCCGGCTGGAGGCCGTAGAACTGGTAGACGTCCTCGACGGTGCTGTCCTCCTGGCCGTACACGGCGGCGAGCCGGTCCGGGGCACCGGAGGGGGCGTAGACCGGCAGCGGCGGGTACGGGCCGTCCGGCGCGTACCGGCGGACCACCACGTACGAGGCGGCATCGAGGATGTGGTCGCAGTGCAGGTGGGTGAGGAGGATGGCGTCGGGGGCGTGCAGGCCCACATAGCGTTGGAGGGTGGACAGCGAGCCGGAACCGAAGTCCACCAGCAGCCGGTACCCCTCCGCCTCGACCAGGTAGGCGGAACAGGGGGACTCGGGGCCGGGGAAGCTGCCCGCGCAGCCGAGCACCATCAGTCTCATCCGGTCGCCCCGCTGTCACTCACAGTAGTCGACACGCCGGTGTCAGCACCGCCGATGATCTCTACCGACGCGTACGCCACGCTGCGCAGCCTACGCGCAGCGACGGCGGGCAAGAATCATCTACTGGAACTTGTCACCAACGTGACACCCACGCGGGCGGCCGGCGGTCCGCCGGCCGCCCGCGGGGTCGGACGCTCACGCCCAGAGCTGGCCTTCGAGGGCATTCTCCGCGTCGGCCAGGGTGCCGCCGTAGGCACCGGTCGACAGGTACTTCCAGCCGCCGTCAGCGATCACGAAGGCCACGTCGGCCCGGCGTCCGTCGCGTACCGCCTCGTGCGCCACGGCGAGGGCGGCGTGCAGGATCGCCCCGGTGGAGAAGCCGGCGAAGATCCCCTCCACCTCCACCAACTGCCGGGTACGCAGCACGGCGTCCCGGGTGCCGACGGAGAAACGCCGGCTGAGCACGGTGGCGTCGTACAACTCGGGGACGTACCCCTCGTCGATGTTGCGCAGGCCGTAGACCAGCTCGCCGTAGCGCGGCTCGGCGGCGACGACCTGGATGCCGTCGACCTTCTCGCGCAGGTACCGTCCGGTGCCCATCAGGGTGCCGGTGGTGCCCAGCCCCGCCACGAAGTGGGTGATCGTGGGCAGGTCGTGCAGCAACTCCGGCCCGGTCGTCTCGTAGTGCGCCCGGGCGTTGGCCTCGTTGCCGTACTGGAAGAGCATCACCCAGTCCGGATGCTCGGCCGCGATCTGCTTCGCGGTCGCCACGGCCTGGTTCGAGCCGCCGGCGGCCGGCGAGAAGATGATTTCCGCGCCGTACATCCGGAGCAGCTGCACCCGCTCGGTGGAGACGTTCTCCGGCATCACGCAGACCAGTCGGTACCCGCGCAGCTTGGCCACCATGGCCAGGGAGATGCCGGTGTTGCCGCTGGTCGGCTCGAGGATGGTGTCCCCGGGGCGGAGCCGGCCGGCCTGCTCGGCCGCGCGAACCATGAACAGGGCCGCGCGGTCCTTGATGCTGCCGGTCGGATTCCGGTCCTCCAGCTTGGCCCAGAGCCGCACCGGCGGCGCCCCCTCGGGCACCGTCGGCGAGAGCCGCGGCAACCCCACCAGGGGGGTGCCGCCGCAGGCGTCGAGCAGGCTGTCGTACCGCGCCATGACGGCCGCCCTCAGTGGGCGGCGACGGCCGCGTCGTGCGCCACGCGCCCGGCGACGGAAGCACGGTGCTGGCTGAGCGCGGCTGCCGCCGCGAAGCCGAACGCGCCGCCGGCGACCGCGGGCAGGATGGTCACACTGTCGCCGTCGTTGAGCTTGGCGTCCAGCGCGCCGAGGAAGCGGACGTCCTCGTCGTTGACGTAGACGTTGACGAAGCGGTGCAGCGCGCCGGCGTCGGTGACCAGCCGGGCCTTCAGGCCGGCGTGCCGGGAGTCCAGGTCGGTGAGCAGGTCACCCAGGGTGTCCCCGGCGCCCTCGACGACCTTCGCGCCGCCGGTGTAGCTGCGCAGGATGGTGGGGATGCGAACCTCGATGGCCATGATGTCGTGCTCCTTGGTCGGGTGTGCTTCGGTGACGGGACGTGAACGGTGGAACGGCGCTGAGGAGGTCAGCGGCCGGAACACTCGTAATCGACCGTCGCCGGGCTCTGCCCGAACATGTAGGACTGCACGGCGTGCGGGTCAACAGCAGCGTCCACGATCCGCACCGGCTCCTCGGTCACCACGCCGTCGACGATCCGGAAGGAGCGGATCTCCTCCGTGTCGGGCTCGCGGGTGGAGACCAGTAGGTAGTGGGCCCCGGGCTCACCGGCGAAGGAGACGTCCGTGCGGGACGGGTACGCCTCCGTCGCGGTGTGCGAGTGGTAGATGACGACCGGCTCCTCGTCGCGGTCGTCCATCTCCCGCCACACCCGCAACTGCTCCATCGAGTCGAACTCGTAGAAGGTCATCGAGCGGGCGGCATTGTCCATCGGGATGTGCCGGGTGGGGGTGTCGCTGCCGGCGGGACCGGCGACCACGCCACACGCCTCGTCGGGGTGGTCCCGACGCGCGTGGGCGACGATCGCCTCGACGATCGACCGGTCGATGCTCAGCACGTGCCCCAGCCTAGCGCCCACCGGCCGCACGGGGCGAGGCGGCGACCGTCACAGTTCAGTCGATCAGGGCGTTGAGCAGGGATTCCTGAAGGTAACCCAGGTAGGCGTAGACCGACAGTTGGAACACCCGGGACGAGGTCGGGTCCTCGGCGACCGCCTCGTCGAGCTCCTCGCCCAGGTCGGTGCCGTCCTTGATCTCCAGCCGGACGCCCATCGCGAGCCGGGCGTCGTTGAGCGCCCGCAGCCACGCCTCGGCCGCCTCGGCGTCGAGCCGCACCTCGCCGCCGGCGCTGTCCGGCAGCGCGGCCAGGATCGCGCCCGCCTGGTCGATCTTGGCGGTCTTCAGGTCGCCCTCGGTGTACCGGCGGAACTCGGCCGTGCCCGTCGGGTCGTCCGGATACACCTCGGGAAAGAGCCGCCCGACGACCGGGTCACCGTGGTCGAACCCGTCGGTGAGCAGCCCGACCACCTCGGAGGCGACCTTGCGCAGCACGCGCACCTCGTCGACGGCGAAGGTGGCGACGTAGCGGTCGCCCTGGCGGCGGAACATGCTCACGATTGCCGTCCTGTTCGCGACTGCGGGGCTCGCAACCCCGGCTCACTCCTCGCGCTCACGACTGCCGTCCTGTTCGCGACTGCGGGGCTCGCAACCCCGGCTCACTCCTCGCGCTCACGAGCGTTCCACCGTCGCCCACAGCCCGTAAGCGTGCAGCTGCGAGGCGTCGTGCTCCATCCGCTCCCGGGCTCCGGTCGACACCACCGCCTTGCCCTTGTGGTGCACGTCCAGCATGAGCTGCTCCGCCTTCTCTCGGCTGTACCCGAAGAGCTTCTGAAAAACCCAGGTCACGTACGTCATGAGATTCACCGGGTCGTCCCAGACGATCGTCACCCAAGGCCGGTCCGAGACCGGCACCTCGTCGGTGTCCGGCGTCTCGACCGGTGCAACCTGTGGAGCCGCCATGCCTCCCATCGTGCCACCGGATCCGGCGATTCGAGGAACCGGAACGCCGGGGCCGCCCGGATCACCCTCCCCGACGGCAGCGGTGGGAGCGCCGGACGGCCCGGACGACGCCCGTTCAGGCGAGCAGGATGCCGTGGTCGAGCGCATCGGAGAGCACCGTGCCGAGCGACAGCCGGACGGCCTCGAACCGGCGGGAGATCTCGCGGGACAGTTCCAGTTCCACCTCGCGCAGCACCCGCTGCGCCCAGGACCGGGCGGCACCCTGGTCGTCGTTGCCGGGGCTGCGCCAGTGCTGCCAGCACCCGCCGGAGAGCGCGATCGCGACCGGCGGCAGCACCTCGGCACGGGGCGGGCCGGGATGACCGGCAAGGGCGTCGATCGCGCCGGCGCCGGTCAGGTCACCCACCCCGGCGGTGCTGGTCACCAGTAGCACCCGGGCCAGGCCCGGTCCCGGTGACGGCTCGGCCAGGCCCCAGTGGACTGCGGCGATGATCCGCCGACGGACCCCCTCGGCCACCGGAGCGCCGAAGATCCGCGCGGCGGCCTCGTCGACGATCGCGCGTACCGCGTGGTCGCAGGCGAGGGTGGCCAGCAGCGAGAGCGCCTCCATCTCGCGGTCGAGCAGTTGCGGCAGGCCCGCGCAGCCCACCCCGAAGACGATCTCCTGGACCGCCCGCAGATGGGTGTTGGCCAGTTCGAGCGCGAGGTGTTGGCGGATGCTGCGGGCGCAGGTGCGGGTCTGCCGCTCCAGCCACTCCGACCAGCCTCCGGTGTCGACATCCGGCCGGACGGGCACCCGGCCGTGCGCGCCGGGCAGCACCAGCGGCTGGAGACTGCCCCGACGCAGCGCCTCGTCGGCTGCCCAGCCGGTCAGAGCCCGGTGCAGGTCGGGATGCTGCGCCCGGTGCACCGGGAACCAGCGCGCGTCGGCCAGGGCCGGCACGGCGGCCAGTAGCGCCGCCCGGTGCGCCTCCACGGCCACCCCGGCGGGGTCGACCGGGGCCGCCACGTCGCCCGCCGCAGCCGGCAGGGCCGGCGCGCCGGCCGGAGGTGGTGCCCCCGCCTCACCCGCCGGAGACGATGCCGCCGGGTCGACCGGAGTCCAGCCGCCCGCGCCCGGGGTGACCACGAAGAAGACCCTCGCCCGCGCCCGAGCCACCTCGGCGAGCAGGTGCAGCTCCGCGGCGCTGAACGCCTGGTCAGCGCCGATCACGAAGAGCAGCGCGCCGCCGCGGCCCACCGCGTCCAGGAGCACCCGCCCACCGGCGACGCCGAGAGTGTCGGTGTCCGGCGTGTCGAGCACCGCGAAGTACCGCAGCAGCGACTCCGGCAGGCTCAATTCGACCCGGCGCGGAGGCCGGGCCAGGGCGGGGCCGGCCGCGGCCTGGTCCGCACCGTAGATGTGCGGCTGCCGGTAGCCCGGCACGTACGCGGCCCGGGTGGCGACCCGGGCGTACCGGATGAGCAGCGTGCTGCCGGCCGGCACGGTGAGCATGCCGGCGGGGACGCCCAGCAGGGCGGCGAGCACCTCACGCCGGGCGGCGCCGGCCGGGCCGGCGGCGACCACGGTGAGCGGGTCGTCGGCACCGGGCTCGGTGACCCCGAGGCGGGTCGGCAGCGGCCCGCACCCGGCCAGCGTGGTGGCCCGGCCCGGTTCGTCGGGCACGTCGATCCCGGGAAGTGGACCGGATCTCATCGGCAGCTCCCGGTGAGGGCGGACGGTGCGGCGCCCGCCGGAACCGTCGGGTGCGGTAGCACCCGGATGCCGGAAGGGTAAAGGCTTCCACCGACTCGTACGGGACACCACGATACTCAGCGGTAATCGCCGGATTACTCAACTTCACAGCGTGACGGTGCCTACGCGGACGGATTTCCGTCGATATGCTGCTCCGATGAGTCGGTGGTGTTTCGTCGGCCGAACGGATGAACTTGACTGTCTGCGATCGGCGGTGGAAGGGGTCGAGGGGCGGGGCCTCTTCTTCAGCGGCACAGCCGGCATCGGCAAGAGTCGGCTGCTGCGGGAGGGGGTCGCGGCCCTGCCGGCCGACCGGTACGCGATCTGGTCCGTCGCGGCCAGCACCGCCACCGCCGCTCTACCCTTCGGTGGGCTGGCCCAGGTCCTCCCCGCCGAGCAGCCGCAGGGGCTCTCCCCGGCCGGCGTGCTGCGCTGGGCGGTGGAGGTGCTGCAGGAACAGGCCGCCGGCCGGCGGATCGTGCTGGCCATCGACGACGCCCACCTGCTCGACCCGCCGTCGGCCGCGCTGGTCCACCTGCTCGCCCGGCAAGAGAACACCGTCGTGCTGGGGACGCTGCGCAACGGCGAGCAGATCCCGTTGCCGATCCGCGCACTGTGGACCGACGACCTGGTCACCCACGTCGAGCTGGCCCCGCTGGGCCCCAGCGAGACCAGCGACCTGCTCGCCGCCATCCTGGACGGCCCGGTCGACGCCTGCTCGGCCGACCGGCTCGCCAAGCTCTCCGCCGGCAATCCGCTGCTCCTGCGCGAACTGGTGCACGCCGCGAACGGCGGCGGTGAACTGGACCGCCGCTACGGCGTGTGGCGGTGGACCGGGCGGCTGGAACTGGCCCCCAGCCTCACCGACCTGATCGACACCCGGATCGGCCGGCTGGAACCCGGGGTTCGGGCCGTGGTGGAGCTGGTCGCCGTCGGCGAGCCCCTCGGTCTGCACCTGCTCAACCAGGCCGCCGACCCGACCGACGTGGAGGTCGCCGAGGAACGCGGCCTGATCACGATGGTCGGGGACGACCGTCGGCTCGACGTCCGGCTGGCCCACCCGCTCTACGGCGAGGTGCTGCGTCGCAACTGCCCGGTCAGCCGGACCAGGCGCCTGCGGGCCCGGCTGGCCGAGCTGGTGGAGGCGGTCGGCGCCCGGCGCCGGGGCGACCTGCTCCGGGTCGCGGTGTGGCGGCTGGACTCGGGCACCGCCCAGGACGGCGCGCTGCTGCGGGCCGCCGCGGCCCAGGCGTTCGCCCGCTACGACGTACCCCTGGCGACCCGGCTGGCCCGCGCGGCGCTCGACCTGGACGGCGGATTCGACGCGGCGGAGTTGCTCGCCACCATCCTGATGTTCGCCGACCGCTCCGACGAGGCGCTGCGCGTGTTGGACGCGGTGGCCGGCGAGGTCGCCGACGACCAGCGGCGCAGCCGCTGGCTGACCGTACGGGGCATGGTCAGCTACTGGGGGCTGAGCCGGGAGTCCACGGTGGACGACGTCGCCCGCGCCGGCGCCGAGCTGAGCGACCCCGGCGACCAGGCCCGGGTACGCGCCTTCGAGGCGATCATGCGGTTGCACCGGCTGGACGTGACCGAGGCGCTGCGGTTGAGCCGGTCGGTGCTGGACCGGCCGGCGGCCGGCGTGGCGGCCCGGGAACTGGCCCGCTGCACCATCGCGCACCTGGACGCCGCCCGCGGGCGGTTCCGGCACAGCGCCTCGGCGATCGCCCGGGTGCAGGCCGAGGCGCCGGCCTGGCGGGCCGACATGCCGTACCTGCAACTGGCGATGGACCTGGCCCGCGGCACCCGGCTGGCGCTCGCCGGTGACCTGGCCGGCATCGACGCGATCGCCGCCGACGAGTTCGCCGACCTGGCGGGGGCGGGCGATTTCCGGCTCGGCACCGGCTACCTGGCGATCCTTCAGGCGTACGCGGCACGGCTGCGCGGGCGCAGCGGCGAGGCCCTGAAGATCAGCCTCGGGGCGTGCGCGGTGCTGGCCACCAGCCGGGTCTACGCCGGCCTGGCCCATGCCGAGCGGGCCCAGGCCGCCGCGTGGCGGGGTGAGGCCGAGGCGGCGGCGGAGGCGATGGCCGAGGCGGACCAGGTGCACACTCCGGGCATGGCGGTGCTCTACCCCTGGCTGGAGCAGGCCCGCGGCGCGGTGCTGGCCGCCGGCGGCGACCTGCCCGGCGCGGTCAAGCACCTCGGCGACCTGGCCGACCGGCTCCGCGCCGACGGGTTCGCCGGACACGAGGTGCTGGTCCTGCACGATCTGGTCCGGCTCGGCGCGGCGGACGCTCCGGTCGGACCCACCTGCACCGACGGCAGCCGCCGCACGGTGGCGCAACGTCTGACCGACCTCTCCGAACGGGTCGACGGGGCACTGCCGCCGCTGATCGCCCGGTACGCCCGCGCCTCGGTTGACGACGACGGTGTCGACCTGCTGGCGGTGGCCGACGCGTTCGCCGAGCGGGGCCTGACCGTGTGGGCCAGCGAGGCCGCCGCGGTGGCGCTGCGGGCGCTGCGCCGGGATCGGGGCAGCGCGGCCACCGCCGCGCACCAACGCTTCGGCGCCCTGGCCGGCGGCTGCGACCAGATCCGCACCCCGGCGCTGGAGGCGCTGCGGCCGACCCTGACCGACCGGGAACGGCAGATCGCCGCCCTGGCCGCCGCGGGGGTGACCAGCCGGGTGATCGCCGAACGCCTCTTCCTGTCCACCCGCACCGTGGAGAACCACCTCCAGCGGGTCTACAGCAAGCTGGGCGTCACCGGGCGGGCCGAGTTACCGGGCGCGTTGCGCTCGATCACGGGCCACGGCGGCGGGCAGCCGGGGTGAACTCTAGGCTGGGATCGTGAGCACCTTTCGTCCCGCACTGTTGACCGACCACTATGAGCTGACCATGGTCAGCGCCGCCCTACGGGACGGCACCGCCGCCCGGCGCTGCGCCTTCGAGGTGTTCAGCCGACGGCTGCCGGCGGGGCGCCGCTACGGGGTGGTCGCCGGGACGGCCCGGCTGGTGGAGTTGATCCACGACTTCCGCTTCGGGGCCGACGAGGTGGAGTTCCTCCGCCGCACCGGGGTGGTCGACGACGCCGCCGCCGAGTGGCTGGCCGGCTACCGGTTCACCGGCGACGTCGACGGGTACGCCGAGGGTGAGCTGTTCTTCCCCGGCTCGCCGATCCTCACCGTCTCCGGCGGCTTCGCCGAGTGCGTGGTGCTGGAGACGCTGGTGCTCTCGGTGCTCAACCACGACTGCGCGGTGGCCGCCGCGGCGGCCCGGATGGTCACCGCGGCGCGCGGGCGCACCCTGATCGAGATGGGGTCCCGGCGGGCGCACGAGGAGGCCGCGGTGGCCGCGGCCCGGGCGGCCTACCTGGCCGGGTTCCGGTTCACCTCGAACCTGGCGGCGGGCCGGCGCTACGGCATCCCCACCGCCGGCACCGCCGCGCACGCGTTCACCCTGCTGCACGACGACGAGCGGGCGGCGTTCGCCTCGCAGGTGGCCACGCTCGGCAAGGAGACCACGCTGCTGGTGGACACGTACGACATCAGCCAGGGCATCCGGAACGCGATCGAGGTGGCCGGGCCGGAGCTGCGGGCGGTCCGCATCGACTCCGGCGACCTGGCCGTGATCGCCCAACAGTCGCGGGAACTGCTCGACTCCCTCGGCGCCACCGAAACCAAGATCATCGTTTCGGGCGACCTGGACGAGTACGCCATCGCGGCGCTCGCCGCCGAGCCGGTCGACATGTACGGTGCCGGCACCGCCGTGGTCACCGGCTCCGGCGCCCCCACCGCCGGCCTGGTCTACAAGCTCGTCGAGGTGGACGGACGCCCGGTGGTCAAGCGCTCCGAACACAAGGGCACCATCGGCGGCCGGAAGGTCGCGGTACGCCGGCACAAGCCGACCGGCACCGCCACCGAGGAGGTCATCGTCCCGCAGGGGGTTCCCGACCGGCAGCCCAACGACCGGCTGCTGCAACGCTCCTTCGTCGTCGACGGGGAGCCGGTCGCGCCGCCCTCCCTGGACGAGTCCCGGGAGCACCTGCGGCAGTGCCTGATCTCCATCCCGTGGGAGGGGTTGAAGCTCTCCGCCGGTGACCCGGCCATCCCGGTCACCGTTGTACCGACCAGCTGAGGGAGGCGACTGATGGCCAACGCCCTGATCATCGTGGACGTGCAGAACGACTTCTGCGAGGGTGGCTCACTCGCGGTCGGTGGGGGTGCCGGCGTGGCCGCCGGGATCTCCCGGCTGCTCGCCGCGGACCCGGGCCGCTGGGACCACGTGGTGGCGACCAAGGACTACCACATCGACCCGGGGTCGCACTTCGGTGACCCACCGGACTACGTCGACTCCTGGCCCCGCCACTGCGTGGTGGGCACGACCGGTTCGGAGTTCCACCCCGAGCTGGAGACCGGTCGGATCGAGGCGATCTTCCACAAGGGGGAGCACGCCGCCGCGTACTCCGGTTTCGAGGGGCACGCCGACGACGGCGAGTGCCTGGCGGACTGGCTGCGCCGCCACGGGGTGGACCGGGTCGACCTGGTGGGCATCGCGACCGACCACTGCGTACGGGCCACCGCGCTGGACGCGGTACGGGAGGGCTTCGAGGCCACGGTGCTGCTCGACCTGACCGCCGCCGTCGCGCCGCAGACCCTCGACCGGGCACTGCGGGAGATGACGGACGCCGGGGTGCGGCTCCCGGGCGAGGCGGTGATGCGCACCGCTTGAGCCGGTATTCGCTTGCCGATGTCGTACCCCCGGCGCAGGATGGCCGCCGGAGGTACGGACCATCATGAACCTGACGCCTTACCGGCAGGTGCTCGCTCTGCCCGGGCTGCGGCCGTTGCTGCTGCTGTCCGTGCTCGCCCGCATCCCGCTCACCGCGACCGGGGTGACGCTGACCTTCTTCGTCGTGCTCGACCTCGGCCGGGGCTACGGCGCGGCCGGCCTGGTCGGCGCCGCGCTGACCGTGGGCGGGGCGATCGGCTCACCGCTGCTCGGCCGCCTGGTCGACCGGCACGGCCTGCGTCCCGTGCTCGCCCTCACGACGGTCGCCGAGGCGGCGTTCTGGGCGAGTGCCCCGGCCCTGCCGTACCCGGTGCTGCTGCCGGCCGCGTTCCTGGCCGGTCTGCTCGCCCTGCCGGTCTTCTCGGTGATCCGCCAGTCGGTCGCCGCGCTGGTGCCGGCCGCGCAACGCCGCCCGGCGTACGCGTTGGACTCGATGTCCGTCGAGTTGTCGTTCATGGTCGGGCCGGCGTTGGCCGTGGCGCTGGCCACCGCCGTCTCGGCCCGGGTCACGCTCTGGGCGGTCGGGGCGGGCGTGGTCGGCGCGGGCGCCGCGCTGTGGTTCATGAATCCACCCACCCGCAGCGCCGACGAGCCGGTCGGGCCGCAACCCCGGGTGCCGCGCCGGCTCTGGCTGACGCCCCGCCTGCTCGCCGTGTTCGCGGTCAGTGCGGCGGCCACCCTGGTGCTCGGCGGCACCGACGTCGCCGTGGTGGCCGTGCTGCGGGCCAGCGGGGAGGTCGGCTGGACCGGGGCCGTGCTCGCCATGTGGGCGGTCGCGTCGCTGGTCGGCGGCTTCGCGTACGGCGCGGTCAAGCGCTCCTTCTCCCCGCTGGCGCTGGCCACCGCGCTCAGCCTCTGCACCATTCCGGTCGGGCTGGGCGGCGGCCACTGGTGGCTGCTCTGCCTGGCGCTGATCCCGGCCGGCGCGCTCTGCGCCCCCACCCTCGCGGCGACCGCCGACGCGGTGAGTCGCCTCGCCCCCGCCAACGTCCGGGGCGAGGCGATGGGCCTGTACGGTTCCGCCGTCACCGTCGGCATGGCGTTGGGCGCGCCGCTGGCGGGCGCGGTGATCGACGCTTCCGCTCCGTTCTGGGGTTTCGCGGTGACCGGCGGGGTCGGGTTGCTGGTCGCGCTGGCGGTGCTTCCGCTGGAGTTGCGCCACCGGCGGCAGCCTCCCAC
>NZ_SMJY01000340.1:0-3046 GCF_004348355.1 Micromonospora sp. KC721
GGTGGGCCCAGCCGGGCGTCGACAGGGACCGGCGGCGGGCCGCACCGACGAAAGCGCGTGCCCGCAGCGATGGCGGGGTGGGTGAAGGACGAGGGCGCCGCGGATGCGACGCCGCTCGCCGGACGGGGTGCCCCGGCGCCGATCGGCGGCGATCGCGCCCGCCGGAGACATCGGAGCCCGGCACCTGGATGAGAAGTGGTGTCGCCCTCGCCACCGGTGACGAATTGCTCGTGCGGCGACGTGCCGCTCGGTCACCGGAGCGTGCCCTGTACTCCCGCGCAGCAGAATAGCGTGTTATCGATCACATCCTCAAGCATTGATCATAAACAATGCATCGTTTGTGGGGAACAGTCGGGCAATCGACGACTCTCGCCGCTTGAAGAGCCGCCAGCACCCGTGGGATTCTTGACCGTCAATGGGTTTGCCCCGCGCGGGGGCCGACGGTCGTCCCATGGGCACCTGGGCATGTCCCGGGGGGGGGGCGACACAGCTGCGATCGCGCCACCGACCAGTCCGTCCGTGACTCCGCCCACCGTCTGCCCGGCGTGATCTGATCACCACCGGTCGGGCGGCCCTGTCGTGATCCGACGCGAAGGAATCCGCCATGCGCACTGCGACCACCCCTGCCCGTTCCCGGCCACCGGTGCCGCAGGGGCGACCATCGACCCGCCCCGCCCGCCGGACAGCGCTGGCGGCGAGCCTGCTGCTCGCCGCCGGTCTGCTCACCACGAACCCGCCGACCGCCGGCGCCGCGCCCGCACCCACGCCGGTGACGGTGACGGTGAACGCGCGGGCCGGTCTCGCCACCGTCCCGGCCACCGCGCTCGGCGTCAACCACGCCATCTGGGACGCCAACCTCGGCACCGACCAGACGTCGGACATGCTGAAGGCGGCAGGCGTCCGGATGCTGCGCTATCCGGGCGGTTCGTACGCCGATATCTACCACTGGAAGGACCACACCGCGCCCGGCGGGTACGTCGCCCCCGGCACCGACTTCGACACGTTCATGGCGGCCGCCAGACGGGTCGGCGCCCAGCCGATGATCATCGCCAACTACGGCACCGGCACCCCGGCGGAGGCGGCCGACTGGGTGCGGTACGCCAACGTCACCAAGGGTTACGGCGCCAAATGGTGGACGGTCGGCAACGAGAACTACGGCAACGGCCACTACGGCTCGGCCTGGGAGGCCGACCACCACCCCGACAAGAGCGCGACGTACTACGCGAACCTGGTGGTCGAGTACGCCGACGCGATGAAGGCGGTCGACCCGAGCATCAAGGTCGGCGCGGTGCTGACCATGCCGGGGAACTGGCCCGACGGGATCACCGCCGGCAACGACCCGGGCCCGTGGAACCAGACGGTGCTCTCCATCGCCGGGCCGAAGATCGATTTCGTCGACGTGCACTGGTACCCGGGCGGCACCGCCGCCGAATCGCTGGCGCGGGTCAACCACATCCCCGACGCGGTCTGGCTGCTACGCCAGCAGATCGCCCGGTACGCCGGCCCGAACGCCGCCCGCATCGACATCAGCCTCACCGAGCTCAACGTCGAGCAAGGCCGCAACACCCAGCCCGGGGCGCTGTTCCTGGCCGACGCCTACAGCGGACTGCTGGAGAACGGGGTGTTCACGGTCCAGTGGTGGAACGTGCACAACGGCATCGACCGGGTGTCGCAGGTGGCCGGACACACCGACTACGGCGACTACGGCATGCTGTCCAGCGGCGGCTGCACCTCCGACGGGTCGGTCTGCCAGCCGCCGCTGAACACGCCGTTCGCGCCATACCACGGGCTGTCCATGATGAACCTGTTCGCCCAGCCCGGAAACCAGTTCATCCGGGCCGGCACCGACCAGCCGCTGGTCACCGCGCACGCCGTACGCCGGCGCAACGGGGAGCTCGCGGTGCTGCTGGTGAACAAGGATCCGGACAACGCGCACCCGGTGACCATCGACTACGCCGGGTTCACCCCGTCGGGCGCCGAACCGACGGTGCACACCCTGACCAACGGTGCCGCCAGCATCACCACCGGCCGGGCCGACAGCGCGACCAGCCGGACCCTGCCGCCGTACTCGCTGACCACGCTGGTGGTGCGCCCCGCCGAGGTGGTCACCGGCGGACCTCCCACGCCCCGCACCCCCGCCGTCAGCGCGGTGACCGACCGGAGCGCGACCATCTTCTGGCCCGCGCTGCCGCCTGAGGCCGGCCCGCCGGTCAAGTACGAGGTACACCGGCAAAACGGGGCAATCAGTGAGCAGCTCGGCGAGACGACCGGCAGTTCGTTCACCGTCGGCAACCTGAGCCCGGGCACCCGGTACACCGTCAACGTGCTCGCCCGGGACACCGCCGGGCGACTCTCCTGGCCATCACCGCCGCTGACCTTCGTCACCGACAACCCGACCGGCAGCACCTGCGCGGTCCGCTTCACCAAGAACAACGACTGGGGCAACGGCTACATCGGCGGCGTCGACATCGTCAACAACGGCGTCAACCCGATCGACGGTTGGACGCTCACCTGGACCTGGCCGACGACCTGGCAGCAGGCCGGCAGCGGCTGGAGCGGCAACTGGGAGCAGACCGGCACCACCGTCACGGTCACGAACACCGACGACAACCGGAGAATCGCCCCCGGCGGCAGCACCAGCGCCGGCTTCGTCGGCGCGTACAGCGGCCCGAACGTCCTGCCCACCACGTTCCGGCTCAACGGCACCGTCTGCACCACCCTGTGAGGGCCCGGCCCGGGCAGCCCCGGTGACCAAGGCCGGCCGGCGGGGTCCGTGGACCCCGCCGGCGGTCAGGTCAGGTAGGCCGGCGGCACCGCATCGGTGAGCCACACCCCGTTGTCGCTGCGGTAGAAGACGTACCCGTCCCGGGCCATCGCCGCCGCCTTCACGGTCAGCACCACCACCGCGCCGCCCCGGCGGGTGCCGACCCGCCGGGCCGTCGCCACGTCCGCCGACAGGTGTACGTGGTGTCGCCCGCCGCGGCGCAGTCCGGTGGCCCGGATCGAGTCGAGCACCGACGCCCCGGTGCCGTGGAAAAGCTGGGCG
>NZ_SMJY01000341.1:0-3013 GCF_004348355.1 Micromonospora sp. KC721
CCACCGCGACGTCGCCGTCGGTGTCCGTACGCAGCACCCGGGCCCCGCCCCGCGTCAGTCGCCCCAGGATGGATGGGTTGGGGTGGCCGTAGTCGTTGCGCGCGCCCACCGGCACCACGGCGACGGCCGGCCGGACCGCGTCCAGGAAAACCGGATCCTGGTAGGCACTGCCGTGGTGCGCGACCTTCAGCACCTCGGCCCGTAGCGCGTCGGGCGGAAGACGCTCCACCATGGCCCGCTGCTCCTCGGTCTCGGCGTCTCCGGTGAGCAGGATGCGCACCCCGCCGACGGTGGCCCGCAGCACCAGGGAGTTGTTGTTCGGGTCAGATCGGGTGCCGCGCATCGGGTACGGCGGGCCGAGAACCGTCAACTCCACCGCACCCGCCCGGTACGACCAACCGGCCGACGCGGCCCTCGGCACCACGATTCCGGCCGTCGCAGCGGCCACCATTTCGCGTCCGGCCGCCGGTTCGGCGAGCGCGGGCGTCACCACCCCGCCCAGCCGGCGGCTCCGCAGTACCCCGGCCACCCCGCCCACGTGGTCGACGTGGAAGTGGCTCACCACCAGCAACGACACCTCCCGCACGGCCAACCGGCGCAGGCAACCGTCCACCGCCGACGGCTCCGGGCCGGCGTCGACCACCACGGCTCGCCCGGCCGCCACCGGCAGCACCAGCGCGTCCCCCTGACCGACCGCGCAGCCGACCAGCACCCAGCCGGCCGGTGGCCAACCGGCGGCCAGGATGCGCACCGGCAGGGCACCCAGCACCGCCGCGACGGCGCAGACCGCCACCAGCCGCCGGACCACGGGACGCCGGGCGGCCAACAGCAGCGCCACGGTCAGCCCGGCCAGCAGCAGCGCTCCCGCCACCCCACCGGGCCAGGGCAGGTTACCGGCCGGCAACCGGGCACCCACCCGGGCCACCGTCACCAACCACCAGGCGGGCCAGCTCGCCAGCCAGGCCACGAACTCGGCTGCGGCCGGCCACCACGGCGAGACCGCGGCGGCCAGCACCCCGAGCACGGTGGCCGGCGCGATGGCCGGCACCGCCAGCAGGTTGGCCGGCACCGCCACCAGGCTGACCGTGCCGGAGATACCGGCCACCACCGGCCCGCAGGCGAGTTGCGCCGCTGCCGGCACGGCCAACGCCTCGGCCAGCCCGGCTGGCACGCCGCGCCGCCGCAGCGCGTCCCGCCAGTTGGGGGCGAGCAGCAGCAACCCCGCCGTGGCCAGAACGGAGAGCGCGAAGCCGGCATCCCCGGCCAACTCGGGGTCGATCAGCACCAGCACGGTCACCGCGGCGCCCAGTGCGGGCAGCGCGGCGCGGGGACGACCGGCGGCGAGCGCAGCCAGCCCGATCGCACCCATGGTGGCCGCCCGGACCACACTCGGCGACGGGCGCACCAGCACGACGAACCCGACCAGGGCCAGCCCGCAGAGCACAGCGCCCACCCGGGGACCGGCCCGAGCCCAGCGGACGAGCAGCAGGACCGCGCCGACCACGATCGCCACGTTGGACCCGGAGACCGCGTTGAGGTGGGTCATTCCGGTGGCTCGGAAGTCCTCCTCCACCGCGGCCGGCAGCGCGCTGGTGTCCCCGACCACCAGGCCGGGCAGCAGCCCACCCGGCTCGTCGGGGAGCGGGGCGCAGGCCCGTTGCAGGCCGGCGCGGAGCGCACCGGCGGCACGCTGCAGCCACGGTGGCCGCCCGTGCGGCACGGGCGGGCCGGCCACGATGAGCACGGCGGCGGTGAGGTCCCCGCCACGTGGCGCGGTCAGCCGCCCTTCGGCGGTGAGCCGCTGCCCCGGCAGCCGGCCCCGCCAGCCGGGGTCGGTCGCCAACAGCAGCACCCGTACCGGGGCGGCGACCCGCTGGCCCTCGGGTCCGGTGAGCTGGACCAGCTCGGCCGGGACCAGCAGGGTCGACGGGCGCCCCGGGGCGGCACGGACCGGGCGGGGGTCATCGCGGACGACCAGCTCGGCGGTGACCCGAACGCGCTCGTCGACCAACGCGCGCAGGGGCGCGGCGTCCCGGACGGACAGCCGGGCGGCGGTGACGCCGGCCCCGCAGACGACGCCGAGCAGCACCGCTACGGCGACCCAGCCGTGTTGCCGGAGCAGCCCGGTCGGCCGGCCGAGCCGGCCGAGCAGGTGCGCCGCGGCGGCAGCGGCGAGACCGGCGGCAGTGGCGGCGAGCACGGTGGTCGTCGCCGTGGTGAGGTGCAAGCCGGCCAGCGCGGCGAGCCAGGTCGCCGCCGCCAGCCCGGCCAGCCGCAGGTCCGGGGGATCCGGGGGGTCGACGTCGCCCCGGTCCGCCGCCGTGATGCGCCCGTTCACACCGTCACCAGGTCCTTGAGCTGTTCGTACCGGGCGTCGCCGATTCCGTCGACCCGGCGCAGGTCACCCACCGACCGGAAGCCGCCGTGCTGGTCGCGGTGGGTCAGGATGCGCTGGGCGAGCACCGGGCCGACTCCGGGCAGCGCGTCGAGCTGGGCCAGCGTGGCGGCGTTCAGGTTGAGCCGTTCACCGACGCCGGGAGCCGCGCCGGGAGCCGCTGGGGCGGCGGGCGCGGCAACGCCAGGGGGTGCCGGTACGCCGATCACAATCAGCTCTCCGTCGGAGACCTTGCGGGCGGGGTTGAGCAGGGCGACGTCCACACCGGGCAGGGCACCGCCGGCGGCCTGCACCGCGTCGGCCACCCGCGCGCCGGCCGGCACCCGGACCAGGCCCGGACGGCGAACCTTGCCGGCGACCGCGACGACCAGCTCACCGGCGGGACCGGCGACCGTCTCCGGCGCGGCGGACGCTCCGGCCAGGGTCGACGTTTCGGGCAGGGCCGTGGTCGACGGACGGACCGGCTCGGCCTGCGGCCGGGACCGCCAGGCCCAGAAGCCGGCACCGAGCACCACCAGCACGGCGACGACGGCCAGCGCTCGTACGCCCCGACGCCCCGGATCGAACGCGCCCGGCCCGGGAAGTCGGGAGACCGGCGGCGCCGGCTCACCGTTGACG
>NZ_SMJY01000342.1:0-3004 GCF_004348355.1 Micromonospora sp. KC721
TTCCCGCCCCCCGCGACTTCACCGCCACCCCCGGTGTCGGCGTCGTGGCCACCGTCGACGGTCACCGGGTACGGGTCGGCAATCCCACCCTGCTCGACGAACTGCCCCCGTCCCCGGAGCAGGACGCGGTCCGCACCGCGATCCAGGCAGCCCAGGTCGGCGGGCGTACCGCCGTGGTGGTCGTGGTCGACGACGCGCCGGCCGGCGTCCTCACCCTCACCGACCGGGTACGCGCGGACGCCGCGCACACCGTCGCCACCCTCGGTACGCTGACCGGCCGCCCCCCGGAACTGCTCACCGGGGACAACGCCGCCGCCGGCGGACGGCTCGCCGAGGACGTCGGCATCCGCACCGTCCACGCCGGGCTGCTGCCCGCCGACAAGGTCGACCGCGTCGGTGCCCTGCAAGCCGACGGACGGCGGGTGCTGCTGGTCGGCGACGGGATCAACGACGCACCCGCCCTCGCCGCCGCCGACGCCGGCGTCGCCATGGGCCGACGCGGCTCCGACCTCGCGTTGCAGACCGCCGACGCGGTGCTGATCCACGACGACCTCACCGCCCTTCCGGCGGTGCTCGCGCTGGCCCGCAGAGCCCGGCGGATCGTGGTGGCGAACCTGGTGATCGCGGGCACGTTCATCGCCGTGCTGGTCACCTGGGACATCGTGGGTCACCTGCCGCTGCCGCTGGGCGTCGCCGGCCACGAGGGCTCCACCGTCATCGTCGGCCTCAACGGCCTGCGCCTGCTGCGTTCCGCCGCCTGGCGCCGCGCCCGCGACGGCCGCTGAAGCCACGGCCAGCCACATGGACGGTCCGTAACTGCTGGAACCATGGTGACGGTAGTAGGCGTGTAGCCGCGTGTTGGTCTTCCAGGCGTCCAGCCGGAGCCACTTTCTTGCCGCCGTGCGCGGCTCGTTGTGCGGCCTGGTTGAGCCTCCACGTTCCCACACCGTGTCCGCTGAAGGACCGGTCGACGGCGGGGTGACTCAGGTAGAGCGCTGACGTCGGGTGGTCTGCGGGTGTCCAGAAATCCTTGTCGGGCACATCGTCGAGCGTCATGGTCGCGATCGGAACTCCGTCGCCGGTTTCCGCCAGCAAGAGCCCGCCCGCCTCGAGGCTTGGACGTAGCTCGTCGGCGTGCCACGGCCACCCGCCCCACTGGTCCAGGCCTTGCTGCTGTAGCCAGATGACGGCGCCGTTGAGGATGACAATCAGACCGTCGAGATCCGCATCTGTCGCAAGGCGTAGTCGGTGCGTCACCTTGTGATCATATGGATCGGCGAGGATCGGATGGGCGGTGCCTGGGAGGCGGCTGGAGCGGGAAACGCCTTTGCTGGTCTTGCACGAGGCCTTGCGGCTCAGAGGTGTGCAGGGCGTGTGCTCAGCGAGCCGGACATCCGGGATTCTCCGCGCCCTTAACTCTGCTGGTAGCTGTCCGTGTAGTAGGCGCCGATCCGCTGGCGGTACTCCGGTCGACCGAAGTCGTCCGGGTCGAAGGCCGGGGCCTCCTTGACCTGCGCGCGGCTGCGGTCGACGTGTACCACCCGCTCCAGGTGGTCCACCCGGTCGACCGTGCCCACCGGCAGCAGCACCTTCTTCCCCAGAATCCAGGGTCCGGTGTCCACCACCAGGTACCGCGCGTCGGCGTCCTCGCTGGCCTGGTCGATGGAACCGATCCTCCCGTCGGTCGCCTCCACCCGGTACCCCACCAGGTCGACCGGGGTGCCGGGGCCGGGCGCGTCCGGACCGTCGTGTTCCGAGCGGTCCTGCGGTTCCTCGGTGGGCCTGGTCTGGTCGTACCCGCCGGCGAGAGCTGCCGGGTCTCGCCAGGCCCACGGGTTGAACGGCTGCATGTCGGACACCTCCGGCGCGTCATCCGGCTCTCTGGTCCCATACAGAGGTGCCCCCGTACCGCAGCCCGGAAACAGCACGCGTACCCGCGACGACCGGCCCGAGCGGAACTGCCCGTGTCGGCCGCCCGGCCCGCTGGCATACTCGCTGACCATGGTGTTGTCCCGCGGCTGGTCGGTCTTCCTCGGCGCTGTCGGCGTGTGGACCTGGCTGATCTGGCCGAGGTTCGCGGTCGCCATCTGGAACGACCCGCGCGCATGGTCCACCGGCACCGTTGGCGACGGGGCCCCGACCGGTTTCCTCTGGGTGCACGCCCTGCTCATCGCGGCATCACTCGCCATCGGCACCACCGTCGGGCTGCTGGGGGTACGCGGCTGGCGCGCCGCCCGCCGCGGGCCGGCAGCCTGACCGGTGCCGCCCATCTGCTCGGGCGCGACGGACGGATGCCGGAGGTGCCCGGTTCAGTCGGCGTGACCCCCGGGCAGTCCGACCTCGCGAGTGCAGCACCCACCGGATGAGGCCGGCTTGGGCAACGGTGTGCCGGGAAAGGTGTGACGCGGGACGCCGTCGGCGGATTTGACGATCATCTGGCCGGGGGCGTAGCTTTCTCTCTGCCAGCGCGGAACGGACGAAACAGGCGAAAGCCTGGAAGGCCGGAGCGCGGGAATGGACCTGGGGGTGCGGAGGTTATGCCTCTGGTAACCGGGACCGGGCGGTGCCCCTGGATCTGTCGTGAGGCGGATTTGGCGGGGCGGAGCCGACCGGGTATGGTTGACGACCGGCAGGGTACCGGGCGAGCGTGCGGGAGACCGCAGCGGCCGGCCTGCTGAATCCGATGATCAAACGCAGCGGGTGATCGCTGCGCGCGGTCGCGGATGCCAACCCGTACGAAGCGTGACAGACCGGGACACACTGGTTGACACGGGGAAGACGGTGAGGTAACGTAGTAAAAGTGCTCGCCGCGAGAGTGGTGGTCACGGGTGGATGTGGTGCCCCGGGTCGGGGGTCCTCGGTTGAGGGTTTCCGGGCGGTGTGTGGTTGTTCTTTGAGAACTCAACAGGGTGCTTGTAAAGCCAGTGCCAAATTGTTTTGATACCCCGGACTGGTCAGGCTTTGGTCTGTCTGGTTGGGATTCCTTTGGCAACATTGTTTGTTG
>NZ_SMJY01000343.1:0-2972 GCF_004348355.1 Micromonospora sp. KC721
GGGTGGGTCTCGGCGGCAGCCGCCGGACCGGTGTCGACCGGATCCGCGGCGTCCGGGACGCCGACCGGATCACCCGGGCCGACCCGGCCGGCCGGGACCGGCGTCATCGGCTGGTCCAGGGTGAACGGTAGATCGAGGTCCACCCGGGGGGTCTGCCCCGGGGGCACGCGCTGCCCGGGTGCGGCGTCCCCCGTCGGCCCGGCACCGTCCGGGCGCGGCCGGGACTGCTCCGGCCCGTGCTGCTCGGGCAGGGCGACCGGCACCGTCGGCTCGGCCTGCAGCGACGGCCAGTCCCCGTCCGGCGGCGGCGGGGCCCAGGCGGCGGTCGCCGGCGGCCGGCCCACCTCGGCGGTCAGCGACGGGTACAGCGTCGAGGTCGGGCCGCCCCGGGCCGGGGCGGGATCGGTCGCTTCCGACGGCCAGAGCGGTTCGATGTCCCGTTCCGGCACCGGCTGCTGGCCGGGCAGTCGCGCTCGGTCGGCGTTCTCGTCCACCACGGTTCCTCCCCATTCCTCCTGCCGAGGATAGGCCGTCCCGTTCTGGTGACGGAGGGTAGCGGAGTGCCGGTCGGGGTCAGTTCGTCCAGACCGCCCAGGCACCCGGCTCGATCCACCAGGATCGTTTCCGGCTCAGCTCGCCCGCGACACCGTCGTCGAGGAAGGGAACCCGCTCGTCCCGTGGCACGACCGCCACGGCCCGGCCCCGGGCCCGGCGGACCTCGAACCGGACCTTCCTCCTGCCCAACGCGGAGCGGGTGACCACGGGAACGGCCACCGCGACCTCCAGGACGCCGTCGGTTGGGTCCGGCCCGGCGAGCAGGGGCAGTCCGTCCAGGATCGCGTACCCGCCAGCGTTGCCGACCGCGCAGGCCAGGATCGGGTCGTCGCCGGCGGAGAGCACCGCGTCGTCCACCTCCACCCGGCCGCGCCAGTGCAGCGGGCGGCCCGCCTCGTCGGCCGCGCCCAGCAGCGCGCCGTCCAGGGTCACCGAGCCGGCGTCGTTGCGCAGCAGGTCCAACCGGCGGGCCGTGCCGTCCAGCACCGCGTCGGCCACCGCCGCCGGGTCGCGCGGCAGCCCGAGCTGCGCGGCGAGATCGTGCCGGCCGCCGGCGCGGGCCGGGTCGAGCGGAAGGACACCAACCGGCGGCAGGTCCGGCACGGTGCGGTGCTCGGCCAGGTCCGCCGGGCGGCGGCTGGGTGGTGGGGCGTACCGGCGGACCAGCCGGCGCAGCACGGCGCGCAACTGAGCGTCACTGGCCGTAGCGACGACCAGTCGGGTCTTGGTGTCAGGGTCGGGCCAGGTGAGGCCGTCGGGGCGCGGCGGGGCGTCCAACCGGGCCAGCACCTCGTCGATCTCGGCATCGGACCGGGCGGTCACCGTCGTCACCCGGGCACCCCGGGCCGTCAACGCGTCCGCGCAGGTCAACACCGGTACGCGCGGCGTCTCGCAGCGTTCCTCGCGCGATGCCGGGGCAGCCTCGTCGGCGCCGCCGCAGCAGGCTCCGCCGCTGCCGCAGCCCCCACCGGGAGCGTCCCGCTCCGAGCCGAGGGTGAGCAGCACCACGTCGTACACGAAGGAGCCTCCTGCTTCTCGACGAACCCCTGCCGGTTTCGCCGTCACTACTTGTTAGCCTGACACCCCGGGCTCGCTGACCGGTCGCCGCCTGGCACCCGAGCCTTCTGGAGGCGAAGAAGATGCCAGCGATCGTGCTCATCGGCGCTCAGTGGGGCGACGAGGGCAAGGGCAAGGTTACCGACCTGCTGGGTGAGCGGGTCGACTACGTGGTGCGCTACTCCGGCGGCAACAACGCCGGGCACACGGTGATCACCCCGGACGGGCAGAAGTACGCGCTGCACCTGATGCCGTCCGGCGCACTGTCGCCGAGCGCGATGATCGTCATCGGCAACGGTGTGGTCGTCGACCCGAAGGTGCTGCTGGCCGAGATCGACGGCCTCGCCGAGCGGGGTGTGGACGTCTCCCGCCTGCGCATCTCCGGCGACGCGCACCTGATCATGCCGCACCACCGGGCGCTGGACCGGGTGGTCGAGCGGTACCTGGGCAGCGCGCGGATCGGCACCACCGGCCGGGGCATCGGCCCCGCGTACGGCGACAAGGTCGCCCGGATGGGCATCCGGCTGCAGGACTTGCTCGACCCGGGCATCCTGCGCAAGAAGCTGGAGCTGGCGCTGCGCGAGAAGAACCAGCTGCTGTTCAAGATCTACAACCGCAAGGCGATCGACGTCGACGCGACGCTCGAGGAGTACCTGGGGTACGCGGAGCGGCTCAAGCCGTACATCGCGGAGACCCGGGTCATGCTCTGGGACGCGCTCGACCGGGGCGAGACGGTGCTGCTGGAGGGTGCGCAGGCCACCATGCTCGACATGGATCACGGCACGTACCCCTTCGTGACCTCGTCGAACCCGACGGCCGGCGGGGCCTGCGTGGGCGCGGGCATCCCGCCGACCGCGATCAGCCGGGTGATCGCGGTCAGCAAGGCGTACACCACGCGGGTGGGCAGCGGCCCGTTCCCGACCGAGCTGTTCGACGACAACGGCCAGCATCTGCGCAAGATCGGCCACGAGTACGGCACCACCACCGGCCGGGAGCGGCGCTGCGGTTGGTTCGACGCCGTCGTCGCCCGGTACGCCTGCCGCCTGAACGGTGTCACGGATCTGGTGGTCACCAAGCTGGACGTGCTCACCGGCCTGGCGAAGGTGCCGATCTGCGTCGGGTACGAGATCAACGGTGAGCGCTTCGACGACATGCCGATGACGCAGACCGACTTCCACCACGCGAAGCCGATCTACGAGGAGCTCGACGGCTGGTGGGAGGACATCTCCAAGGCCCGGACCGAGGACGAGCTCCCGGAGAACGCCCGCCGCTACATCGCGCGCGTCGAGGAACTCACCGGCACCCGGGTCAGCGTGGTCGGCGTAGGCCCCGGCCGGGAAGAGAACGTCCAACGCCACCCC
>NZ_SMJY01000344.1:0-2881 GCF_004348355.1 Micromonospora sp. KC721
GGCCGGGCGCACCGGCAGGCCCAGTCGCGCGCCGACCAGCCGCGCGCCGACCAGCCGCGTCGCGACGACGCGCAGGACCGGCGCCGACACCGCCGCGGCTGAGGTGGCCCGCCGCTCATCCGGCTGTCTGCCGGTTCTCGTCCTGCTCCTGGCACCGTGTTTCCTCGGGTACGCGATCGGCCTTCCCGTACTCGCTCTGGCTTCACCGGCGCTCGTGCCCTATCTCTACCTCCACGATCCGGCCCAGTTCGCCGAACACCGCACCTTCGCGCTGTCGACGCTGGCGGCCGCGCCGGTGCTCGCCTTCCTGCTGGTCCGCTGGGCCAGCCCCGCCGGTGGGCGGCTGCGCGGCAGCCGCAGACGGCCCCTGCCGACGCCGCCGAAGGGCCGGTTCAATCCACGCGCCCGCCGCCCCGGGCTGGTGCGGGGCTACCTGGGCCGGATCGTCCTGCTGCTGACCGCCACGTCCGCCGCGGCGCTGTGGTTGCTGCTGCGCAGCAACGACGGACGCGGTCCGCAGGCGATGCAGGAGACGCTGACCCTGGTCGGCGGCGTCGCCGGCGCGACGGTCGTGGTGCTCTTCGCGATCCGCCGTTGGGACCGGCCCTACATCGCACCGGTCACCCTGGCGACCGTCCGCACGCAGGCCCGCCAGGCCGAGAAGGCACTACGCCGGGTACGCGCCGACAACGTACGCGTCGAACGGCTGGTGGCCGAGGTTTCGGCGAAACTGGCGGAGGCGCACACCAGAACAGACTTCGCCACCCTGCGTACCCTGCACACCGAGTCGTACGGATGCGCCGACAGCGTGTACGCCCACTACCGCTCGGTGCAGGAGACGCTGAACACCATGACCCACACGGTCCGGAGCGTGCGGATGGGCAGGTGGCAGCCGACGGGTGCGGTCATCCGGGCGGTGCACCGCGGTGCCCGCACGGAGGCGGCGCAACTGCGAGTGGCCACGGCCGGGCTCGCCACGACGGTCGCGAGCCTGAACGCCGAAACGGCCCGCAACCGGAAGCTCGTCGATCAACTCAACGTTCGCACGGCGGACGTCAAACACCGGATCCGCGACAATTGTGGTGCGGCCGGGTTGCGGTGGTTCGAAGACCTGGAGGCGCGCCGGGAGGCGGCCCGCGCCGCCGAGGGCAAGCCGCTGCGCGCGGCACGTTGACCCGGGGGCGACGCTTCGATGGAAGAATACGGGCGTGGCAGACCGTCGCGCAGATGACCGTAGTCCCGCGCCGGCAGCGCGTGACAGCCGACGCCCACCCGCGAATTCCGGCCCACCGGTCGCCGTGACCTGCGCGGAGTGCGGCGCGCCGCAGATACCGCGGCCCTGTCAGGACCTGTTCCACGAGTTGCTGGCGTTGGACCACTCGGGGCGGGCGCCGTGGGCGCCGGTTCACACGGTCGTGGTCGCGACTTTCTACCTTCAGCACTCCTCGCCCGTTGCGGCAGCCGGGCGGGCCACGCACTGGGCGATCCTGCAGATGTATCTCCGGGATGGCCTGGACGCCCTGCTGGCGGCAGCCCGCCAGGCCGTCAGACGCAACTCGCATCGCTTCGGTGGTCGCAGACCCACTGTGGATGACTATCCCGGCGGGCCACCGTTCCCGGTGGCCGCGCCCGCACCCGGGCGGTTCACCACCACGATCGTTGACGTCGCGGTCGACGGCACGTTCCCGCCGGACGGCCACGAGGACCGGGTACGGCGCTGGGCCGCCGCCACGGTCGCGGCCTGGACCGCCGCCACCGACCGCTGACGGCGCTCGGGCACCGGCGGCGGCCCCCGTCGACGCCGGCACCCGGCGGGTGCCCCGACTGTCGTGGACGGCCCGGCACCTGCAGGTGTGCCGGGCCGCGTCGTGCGGTCAACTCAGGTAGCTGACCAGCGGGAGGTTGCGTTCGCGGATGCCCTGCACCATCAGGTCGGCCATCCGTCCCGCGCCGTACTCGGAGAAGTGGGTGTTGTCGGTCACCCCGTCCGGCGACTGACGCAGGAACAGTTGGGCCGAGTTGGTCGGACCCATCGACTCGACCAGCGCCTCACTCTTGGCGGTCAGGTCGATCACCGGCACGTTCAGGGATGCGCCGAGGTTGCGCATCTCGCGCGGCAGGTTGGCTCCGACGCCGTTGATGTGCAGCGCGGTGTCGTTCAGCTGGTTGCCGGTGAACAGCCGCCGTACCGGCGGGGTGACCAGAACCGGCACGCCACCCCTGTCCCGCACCTGGTTGACCAGGGTGGTGAGGTTGCTGCGGAAGGCCGACGCGGTGGTCGACTTGTCGTTGTGCCCGAACTGGATGAACACCAGGTCGTTGCGCTTGATCAGCGGTCGCATCCTGGGGAACAGCGCCGAGTTGCTCAGGAAGCTGGCCGAGCTCTCCCCCGAATCGCCGTAGTTGGCCACCACCGCGCTCGCCGACAGGTGCCGGGGCAGGATCTGCCCCCATCCGGTGTACGGGGCGGTCGGCTGGTCGCAGACCGTGGAGTCACCGGCCAGGTAGGCCACGAGCGGACCACTGGCTGACTGGACGGTCAGACCGGACAGTTTCGGCGCGGACCCGGCGAACGTGATGTCCAACCCGGGGTTGCCGTTGCCACCCTGGCCGGTCGGCTGACCCTCCGGCTGCCGTACGTTGATCGTGAAGACGTACCGGTTGATGGTGCCGGCCGGAGTGTCGACCGCGGGGAGGAACCGCCGGCGGGCCTCCGCCGACATCGACGTGTTGCCCGCCGAGGTCCGGTCACCGATCCACGCGGTCACCGTGTAGTTGCCCGGGGAGACCGCGAAGCGGCAGACGATCGGCGAACTGCCGGAGCATTGCGGGGGCCGCCCCGGCGGCGGGGAGGTCGTCATGCTGGGTGACGGGGTGGGCG